>DASRMO010000154.1:0-6586 GCA_035647895.1 Clostridia bacterium | reverse complement strand
AATACCTAAGCCCGATGATGCTGCCGATGCATTAGCCGTGGCAATTTGTCATGCACATACGGGAAACTTCAAAAATATGTTCAGAATAAAATAGATCTTGGGGGACTGTTAATGTTTGAATATTTAAAGGGGATTGTTGTTAATATTGCCGCAGACAAAATAATAATGGAGATAGACGGGATAGGCTATAGAATCAATAGCACTACAAACAGCATTTCTAAAATTGCAAGGGGCGAACATATTACCATTTATACACATTTGGTGGTTCGGGAAGATGAGCTGAGCTTATACGGATTTACATCTATGGAGGAGCTGTCCATGTTCCGGCTGTTGCTTTCCGTTACAAAGATAGGGCCGAAGGTTGCAAGTGCAATTTTATCTACCCATACACCGGGCAAGTTGGGAACCTACATATTAAATAAAAATGCAAGGTCTATATCCGAGGCACCCGGGGTCGGGAAAAAAACCGCCGAGCGGATAATATTAGAACTAAAAGATAAGATAGATGAGGAAAGCGTGGAACATGATTATATATTATATGGCGGAGAAAATATTGACGACGAGGCCGTAGAAGCCCTCATGTCTTTGGGTTATAGCAGGTTTGAGGCGGAAAAAGCGGTTAACTCCGTAAAACATGAGGACCTGACCACAGAAGATATTTTGAAAAATGCTCTTAAATCTTTAGCAAAATAGAAGGGGAGGGTAGACGGCATGATAACTGAAATTGAAAACAGAATAACAACAAGCAGGGTAAAATCCGAGGATAGGGAAATAGAAGGCGGATTACGTCCGAGGTTTTTGGAGGATTACATAGGGCAGGAAAAAATAAAAGAAAAATTAAAGATATTTATAGAGGCTGCAAAACAAAGAAAAGAGGCTCTGGACCATGTTCTGTTTTATGGGCCTCCCGGTTTGGGTAAAACGACCCTATCCAATATTATAGCCAACGAAATGAATGTGAATATTAAGGTTACATCCGGGCCGGCAATAGAAAGGCCGGGGGACCTGGCTGCTATTTTAACAAATCTGTCGGAGAACGATGTTTTGTTTATAGATGAAATTCACAGGCTTAACAGGACGGTAGAAGAGATACTCTACCCTGCCATGGAGGATTTTGCTCTGGATATTATCATAGGCAAAGGGCCCAGCGCAAGGTCTATCAGGCTGGATTTATCGAGATTTACATTGATCGGTGCAACTACGAGGGCAGGATTATTGACTTCTCCCCTCAGGGATAGGTTCGGTTTGATTACAAGATTGGGATTATATAGTGTTGACCAGTTAAAAGATATCATAAAACGTTCGGCATCCATTTTAAATGTCTATATAGATGATGATGCTTCGGAGGAAATTGCTAAAAGGTCAAGGGGTACACCGCGCATAGCCAACAGGCTCTTAAAGAGAGTGAGAGATTTTGCACAGGTAAGGAGTGACGGGCGTATAACCATAAATACCGCAAAGGATGCCTTGGCACTGCTCGAGGTGGATTTATTAGGTTTGGATAATGTCGATAAAAAAATGATAGAAGCTATAATACATAATTTTGACGGCGGCCCGGTGGGCTTGGACACCTTAGCGGCTTCAACCGGTGAGGAGAAAGATACCATAGAGGATGTATATGAGCCCTATCTGTTGCAAATAGGTTTTATCAACCGGACACCGCGAGGAAGGGTGGCGACAAAAAAGGCATATGAGTATTTTTTTGATATATAATCCGGTACACCGGTATATTGATTTTTAGATATAGACAGGGGGGCAAACAAATTGAAAAGGAAAACTGTAGTATCTTTGCTGTTGATCTTATTGATATTTATTATGAATATATTTAATGTATTTTCACATGATAAGTCTATATTGCCATATTATATAAAAATAGGATTATTTTTCGGTTCAACGGCAAAGACGGAACTGTCGATAAAAAGCGATACAACCTTTGAGGTGGGAATTTTTGATGAATATGAATTTACCTGCTTCTTTGATTTAAATGAGGACAAAATTTTATTGAGGAGGGACAAACCCTACATAAACGAAAATTCAAACATATATACCGGGGATTGTTATCATATTCGGATAGGGGGAAATTTTAGCGATTATATCAAAGCTAATAATTTTTTAAATTCAATTGGTATCAAAGATGTTGAAATCTATTTATGTTATGAAAATGGGTGGAAAATCTACGGAGGTTCCTATACAAATAAACTTGATGCCGAGGATGAAGCAAATTATATAAGCAAAAATTACGGTTGTGAGACCGGGATAATAAATCCGTCCGATACGAGAGTGCAGGTTATGGATGAAAAAAATAATATTATATTTATGTATGATTCATCGGATGAAATTTATTTCGTAGGCAAACGTATAGGTAACAATGTTCCCTTGGTAAGTACGGAGGGAGTCGGCTATAGAGGAGGTGTTACCGCCAAGAGATTATCCGGCAGTGATATGACTATAATCAATAAATTGCCCTTAGAGGAATATCTATATGGGGTTATTCCGGCAGAGATGCCCGCATCCTGGCCGGCGGAAGCCTTAAAGGCACAAGCCATAGCAGCAAGAGGATTTGCCGCTGCTAATTTAAACAAATATGAGAGATTTGATTTTAATCTGTGCACAACTACTTCTTCTCAAGTATATAAGGGTTATAGCGGAGAACATCCCAATACAAATAAAGCAGTTGATGAAACCATAAATATAGTTATGTTTTATAACGGCAGTTTGATAGAACCCTATTATCATTCCAACAGCGGGGGATGCACTGAGGATAGCGAGAATATTTGGCTGAATCCGCTTCCTTATATCAGGGGAGTAATGGATGATTTTTCATTAGATGCCCCTTATAGCACCTGGTCTGTTTCATTTACCAAGGAAGAGATAAAAAATTATTTAGCCGGCAATAATATATTTATCGGAGATATTTTGGACATAAGGGTAACTTCCGTTTCGGATAACGGGCGAGTTTTATCCTTGACAGTATATGGAACTAATGGGCAGGAGATTCTGGAAAAAGAGAAAAGCAGGTTTATTCTCGGGCTAAAAAGCAGTCAGTTTACAATCAATTCCGATAATAAGGATAATGGCATTGCAGATGATAATGATGATTATATAAAACTGGCTATCTCGGGTAGCTCGGACTCTAAACCACAGCTTATTAATTTAAAAGGAAAATACATAATCAATAATAATGGGATACATGAGATTAAAAATATAGAGGAGATCTTAATATATGATGGAAATCAATATAAAAATGTGAGCAGGGGAGGGTCGATACGAAGGCCTGCTGAAAATATCATACCCCAAAATGTTTTTGTATTTGATGGAAAGGGATATGGGCATGGCTTGGGTATGAGCCAATATGGGGCAAAAAATATGGCAGAGTTAGGATATAAATATGACGAAATATTAGCCCATTATTATACGGGAATAAAGGTTGAATAATTATGGAAACAAAGGACTTCGATTTTTACTTATCGGATGAATTGATTGCACAAACACCCTTAGAAAATAGGGACAGTTCAAGATTGTTGATTTTAGACAGAGAAACCGGCGAGGTGGAGCATGATTATTTTTATAATATTGTAGATTTTCTGAATCCGGGGGATTGCCTGGTGTTAAATGATACCAGAGTGATACCTGCCAGGCTGATTGGCGAAAGGGAAGATACCGGCGGTAAAATAGAATTTCTATTATTAAAAAGGACGGAATCGGATACTTGGCAAACATTAGTTAAACCGGGGAAAAGAGCAAAATTGGGCAATCGATTTATATTTGGCGATGGGCTGTTATATGCTGAAATTATAAATATAAACGAGGAAGGTTCCAGGGTTATAAAATTTGAATATGAGGGGATTTTTGAAGAAATATTGGACAGATTAGGACAGATGCCCCTGCCCCCGTATATTACAAAAAAGCTGGAGGAAAAGGAAAGATATCAGACAGTGTATTCTAAAAATCAAGGCTCCGTAGCCGCTCCTACGGCAGGGCTGCATTTTACCAAGGAATTATTAAAAAAAATAGAAGAAAAAGGGGTAAAAATTGCATACATCACCCTACATGTCGGATTAGGTACATTTCGTCCTGTAAAGTCAGAAAAAATACAGGAGCATAGGATGCATTCCGAGTTTTATATTGTCGATGAAACAGCCGTTGATATTATCAATAAAACGAAGGAGCGAGGCAATAAAATAATTGCGGTAGGGACCACAAGCTGCAGGACTTTGGAGTCCATAGCGGATAAAGACGGAAAGGTAAAGCCCGGCAGCGGATGGACGGATATTTTTATTTATCCGGGATTCGTCTTCAGGGTTATAGATGGCCTGATTACCAATTTTCATCTGCCGAAATCTACATTGATCATGTTAGTAAGCGCCTTTGCCGGGAGAGAAAAGACCTTAAAAGCGTATGATACGGCGGTAAAAGAAAGATATAGATTTTTTAGTTTTGGAGACGCGATGTTTATTAAATGAGAAGTGGAATGTGAGAAGTGGGAAATGAGAAATAGGATGTGAGAAGTGAGGAATGAGATGTGAGATGTGGGATGCGAGAAGTGGAAAATAGGAGTGAAGGTTTGTAATGGCAATCAGATATGAACTTATAAAAGTATGCAGACAGAGCGGGGCAAGGCTGGGTAAATTATATACACCGCATGGAACAATAGAAACACCTGTTTTTATGCCCGTAGGTACTCAGGCAACAGTTAAGGCAATGACTCCGGAGGAATTAACGGAGATTGATTCTCAAATTATTTTAAGCAATACATATCATCTGTATTTAAGGCCGGGGCATAAACTGATTGAAAGAGCAGGCGGATTACATAAATTTATGAATTGGGACAGGCCGATTTTGACCGACAGCGGGGGGTTCCAAGTGTTCAGCTTAGGGTCTCTCAGGGAGATAAGTGAAGAAGGTGTGGAATTCAGGTCCCATATAGACGGCTCAAAGCATTTTATCAGCCCGGAGAAGGCCGTCGAGATACAGAACTCTCTAGGCGCCGATATTATTATGGCTTTTGACGAATGTGTTCCATATCCGGCAGAACATGATTATGTAAAAGCCTCCCTTGAAAGGACTACAAGGTGGACAAAGAGATGTAAGGAAGCACATGATAATACCGAGAATCAGGCCTTGTTTGGAATAATTCAGGGGGGCATATACGAGGATCTCAGAAAGCAAAGCGCGGAAGAGATAATAGGATTAGATTTTCCGGGGTATGCCATAGGTGGGCTGAGTGTAGGTGAGCCTAAACAGCTCATGTACGAAATTTTAGATTCCACGGTACCCCTGATGCCGGAAGATAAACCGAGATACCTGATGGGTGTTGGAAGTACGGATGATTTAATAGAGGGATCGATCAGAGGAATAGATATGTTTGATTGCGTATTGCCCACGAGGATTGCCAGAAACGGTACTGCCATGACTAGCCGGGGCAGGGTAGTAATCAAAAATGCCGTTCATACGGAAAGTTTTGAACCCTTAGACCCGGAATGCGATTGTTATACATGTAAAAATTATACGAGGGCATATCTGCGCCATTTGTTTAAAGCAAATGAAATTTTAGGCCCCAGATTGCTTACATATCACAATTTATATTTTCTATTAAAATTGATGGAAAAAATAAGGCAAGCCATCAAAAATGATTGTTTATTGGATTATAGAGATGAATTTTTCCGGAAATACGGGCATAAATTATAGAGCACTATGTTTTATACGGATAATATAATATCTATTTTTAACTATTTGCAGGAAATTCATCATATTTGTTGAATTGATTTATATGATAATACACTATAAAATTGAAGAGGAGGCGCAATATCGAAATGGATAAACAACAGTACATAAGTTTACTATTCCCTCTGGGGATACTTATAGTTTTTTATTTTATACTGATAAGGCCACAGCAACAAAAGGATAAAAAAATCAGAGAAATGAGAAGCAATCTGAAGGTTGGGGATGAGGTAGTTACCATTGGCGGTATCTATGGTAAAATTATCAAAGTAAAAGATGATGCTATTACTATCGAAGTCGGGCCGGACAAAACAAAATTGCCTATGACCAGGTGGGCAATCAGTTCTCTAGTTTCACCGGATAAAGACCCGGATGATTAAAGAACCAAATGATAAAATAATCGAATGATAAAAAAACCAATTACACTAAAAAGCAGCCCAGCTGCTTTTTTTTATGCAATAATTTAAACCGGAGGGAGTGGCAAATCGATGGTAGGCTGGGAGCAAATTTGTATTACCGGGGGCAAATACAAAAAAATAATCAATAGGATGGACAAAATTAGTAATAAATTTTATATTGGAAGGCATATGTATTAAATAAAGCTATAATTAGGGGATTTTGTACAGGATAAAATTAAAATTTAATGGGGGTGTTACAGTGAAAACCGAGAAAAAAAACATATCAAAAGCAGGTCCTTTTAATATAAAAATTTATGGATATGGGTTGATGCGAGGATATATTATATCTTTATTGCTTTTTCTTGTGGGGGCGATACTGATAACTTATACAAGTATGGGAGAAAGTACCATTCCCCTCATCACATCTGCTATTATGATAATCGGTATAGTATATTCATCTATCTCTG
>DASRMO010000153.1:0-3218 GCA_035647895.1 Clostridia bacterium | reverse complement strand
TTTATTGATAGATTATTTTATCGGAATTTGTTATAATAAATAGAATGTAAAGCTTGAATGACATAAAGACTGGATGATGTAGAGCTTTAATGATGTAAGGCCCGAATATGAAAAGGGAATTTATTTGATGCCGGCCGCATCTTACATACTATAATCTGTATCAGTTTAATTTAATACTACAATTAAGGAAGTGAATAAAATGAAGACATTCTGGAAAGTGTTCGCAGTTACTTTTCTTGCCTTTGTTATTATATTTAGCGGACTCGCTTGGTCATTCGGTAAATATATAAAAGAGGATGATCTCTCTAAGGATTTGCCTGTTGTGATTATTGATGATAGTGAAGTTGAAGATAATGGAGTGGAATTAGACAGACTTTTAAAATTGGTTAAAAATAGTAAAAGAATAAATTTCGTCGTTTTAGGATTAGAAGGCCCGAGAAGCGATACAATGATATTCATGTCTTTTGATCCCGGAAGTAAAAATTTTGATATGATTTCAATACCCAGAGATACTTATTTGGTAAGAAAGGGATATGATAGGGCGGACCAGAAAAAAATAAATGCTGCTTATGGTGCTCATGGTGCCGAAGGTGTAAAAACCGTAGTGAGCAGTTTGTTGTTCGATGTTCCGGTAGATTATTACGTAACAGTCACCTATAAGGGAGTGGAAGCTATAGTTAATTCTATAGATGGGGTGCCGGTGTATATTTCTAAAAGGATGGAATATGACGATGATTATTCGGATCCACCGACTCATATTTATTTTGAAGCAGGCCATCACGTATTAAACGGGGCCGAAAGCGTGAAGTTTTTACGTTATCGGCAGCCTAATAAGGGCAGCGGGGCATTGGATAGGTATGGGGATTTAGGCAGAGTACAGGCCCAACAGGAATTTTTGATATCTGCGGCCAAAAAAGTACTGGGTTCTAAACTACCCAATTTCATAGGTTCGGCATTTAAATATGTAAAGACGGATATATCTTTGAAGGCTGCTATGAAACTTGCTACAAGTGCGGTGGGCTTTAAAGTGGAAGATATAGATATGAATATACTCCCGGGAGAACCCCGTCGTGAAAAAACCGGAGATTATTTTTTCCATGACCCTGTAGCAACGAGGGAACTCCTGATAGAAATTTATTCAAAAGATAAAACGGACAAATAACTTCTATCCGAACCAATCAAGGGGTTAGGTATAAGGTATAGAAATTTATTCAAAAGATAAAACGGACAAATAACTTCTATTCGAATCAATCATGGAGTTAAGTATAAGGGATAGAAATTTGTTCAAGAGACAAAATAGACAAATAATAAGGGCGGCCTGTAGCCGCCTGTTTTTATCTCTATAATTCTAATATCATCTGCCCTATGTGATATATATTGCCCGCACCCATGGTCAATACAATATCCCCGGGTTCCATATTATCATATATGTATTCGGAAATTTCATCAAAATCTTTCATATAGTAAACATCGGCCTCGGAATTATGCTCCTTAATCTTATTTGCCAGGGCTTCACTGTTAATCTCGCCCGTATCCGATTCCCTTGCTGCATAAATATCCGTTATTATTACATGATCCGCATTATCGAAGGAGCTTGCAAACCCGTTCAACAATGCCTTCGTGCGGGTAAAAGTATGGGGCTGAAATACACACCATATTTTACGATGGGGGTAATTTTGTGCTGCCTCCAAAGTAGCTCTAATTTCAGCAGGATGATGGGCATAATCATCTATTATTTTACATCCCTTAACTTCGCCTAAAACCTCAAACCTTCTATGTATTCCTTTGAATTTTTTCATGTATTTTTTTATTTCAGGTGGGCTCACCCCGAGTATATGAGCCGCGGCGATAGATGCCAGAGCGTTGTATATATTATGTTTCCCCGGAATATTTAATTCAAAAGTCCCGATGTTTTGGTTGTTAAATTCCACATTGAAGATGGGGAGCCCTCCCTCGGTAAAAATAATATCTTTAGCTCTAAATGTGCCGTTGCTATTAATTCCATATGTAATTAAATTACATTCGGTGCCGTGTATAATTTCTTTTACGTTTTTATCATCCTTGTTGGCTATCAAATAACCTTCCCTTGGAATTAAATCGATAAATTTTTTAAAAGCGTGTTTAATATGATTGATATCCTCGAAATAGTCCAGATGGTCTTCGTCAATATTTAAAATGATACCGATAAAAGGGAAAAACTTTAGAAAACCTTCGACATATTCGCATGCTTCCGTAATAAAATGTTCACTTTTACCGATTTTAATGTTGCCTCCGATTTCATCCAATTCCCCGCCCGCGAATATTGTGGGATCTAAATCAGCATATTCCAGAATTAAAGAGATCAAAGATGTAGTTGTCGTTTTTCCATGGCTTCCCGCGACGGCAATAGCTTTACTATAATTTTTCATTATGAGGCCCAGCATTTCGGCGCGGTCAATTTCAGTGATATTCAATTGTTTTGCCTTTAGACGTTCGCAATTATCCCCTTTTATGGCAGCCGTATATACCACCAGATCGGGATTTTGTATATTATTGCTGTCGTGTCCGATGTAAATTTCAGCCCCATAGTTTCTTAACTTATCTAATATTCTGGAATCCTTCATATCTGAACCGGAAACTTTATAACCGTGGTTTATTAAAAGCTCGGCAATAGCACTCATACTGATGCCGCCGATGCCAATCAAATGTATATGTTGATTTTGTTTTTGGTTTATATTAAACGTAATCAAAGCGGTCACTTCCTTTACATGAGGTGTTGTTTATTATTATTACCAAGTAAATATTTTTCTATTAGGCATATGTATATATACTTCTTCTAATAATAAGTATGAAACTCTACTAAGTATAATAACATAAAAGGTAAAAAGAGTGCATAAAATATCTCTATTTGTTAAATTTTTTATCCATATGCTTTCGGAATTTTAATTTTTTACCTTAGAATGTTGGTGTAGGGGCGGACCTGCGTGTCCGCCCGCTGATGTATTTTACATCTTTGAATATAGGAAATCGGGGTTCAGTCATGGCGTAGGGGCGGACCTGTGTGTCCGCCTATTAGAGGTCAGAAATCGGAGACCAGTGTTCCGGAGTTATATAAAGATCAGGCACGCCGGCAGACTGACATCCGATTTCTAAGTGGTAGGGGCGGACCTGCGTGTCCGCCTGCTGATGTATTTTAATTTTTGCATATCAGAAATTGGAAATTAGGCATAGTGTAGGGG
>DASRMO010000152.1:0-3550 GCA_035647895.1 Clostridia bacterium | reverse complement strand
GTATAGATGCCGTCCTGTTGGCCAATTCTGTTAAGCTAAAGAAAAATGCGAAGATTGTAGACCTGGGCACCGGTACGGCGATCATTCCCATACTCTTGGCAGGCAAGAGCAAAACCGGCCACATCACGGCATTAGAGATACAAAAAGAAGTAGCCGACATGGCTGAAAGAAGCGTAAAATTGAATAAATTGGAGGACAGAATTAAAATACTGAACATCGACCTGAAAGATGCAGACAGGTTTTTGGAGGTCAATGAATATGACATAGTGACGTCAAATCCGCCATATATGCATCCGGAGGGATTTATCAACCCAGACGATAAGAAGGCTATATCTAGGCATGAAATAAAATGTACGTTGGAAGATGTTGTGAGGGTGGCATCAAGGCTCTTAAGACATAATGGCAGGTTTTTTATGGTTCATAGGCCCATACGCCTGGTAGATATGATGTTTTATTGCAGGCAATATAAACTTGAACCTAAGTATTTACAGTTTGTACACCCTACCTATGATAAAAAACCCAATCTCTTATTGTTAGAATGTATAAAGTCGGCTAAGCCGGAGCTCAAAATATTGGATCCCCTATATGTATACGATAAAGAAGGAAACTATACGGATGAAATCTTTCATACATACGGGAAAACACATATAGAAGAAGAGGATGAATTTCATGAATAAAGGAAAACTTTATATCTGTCCCACACCGATAGGGAATTTAGAAGATATAACTATAAGGGTACTGAAAGTATTGAGGGAAGTTGATTTGATTGCGGCAGAGGATACAAGGCATACCATAAAGCTCTTGAATCACTTCAGAATTCAAAAACCTCTGACAAGTTATCATGAGCATAATTTCAGAACAAAGGGGATTATATTGGTCAACAAATTATTGGAAGGCAAAAATATTGCTTTAGTCTCGGATGCGGGTATGCCGGGAATATCGGATCCGGGTTCGGATATGATAAAATTATGCATAGAAGAAAAGATACCTTTTGAGGTTTTACCCGGTGCCATGGCGGGTATTTCAGCCCTTGTGGGCTCGGGATTAGATACGACCAAATTTGCTTTTGAAGGATTTTTGGAAAAAGATAAGGGGCATCGCAGAAAGCGATTAAAAACGATACAGAATGATGACAGGACTTTAATTTTCTATGAGGCACCTCATAGGGTTATTCACGCATTGAAGGATATGGCAAGCATATTAGGCAATCGCGAGGCGGTGATAGCTAGGGAATTGACTAAAATACATGAAGAATATATCAGGGGTAATCTGATAGAGCTCATAGAACATCTGACATTGAACCCTCCCAGGGGTGAAATTGTATTATTATGTGAGGGTGCTGATCTAGAAAAACTGGCCATGGAAGAGAAAAATAAATTAGAACAGATCACCATAAGAGAGCATATTCTTTTATTTATGAAAGACGGGCTGGATAAGAAGGCTGCTATAAAGGAAGTGGCAAAACGCAGAAATATTTCTAAACGGGTTGTATACAGAGAATCCATAGGGTTATAAATAAATGATATTTTTCAACAGCTTTGAACTGTTTCATAGTATTAAAGGCCCCACTTTACGCAGGGCCCTTTTAAATGTAATTATGAAAAAGTGCATCACAATAGAAATTATTCCTTTAATTCAGATACGCATTTGGAACAAATATTCCTATTTTTAAACACTATGATATCCTTTGCATTATTACAGAATATACAGGCAGGTTCATACTTTTTTAAAACAATATTTTCGCCATCCACATATATTTCTAAAGCATCCTTTTCTGCAATTCCTAATGTACGCCTGAGCTCTATAGGTAAAACTATACGGCCAAGCTCATCTACCTTCCTCACAATACCTGTTGATTTCAATTGAAATTCCTCCTCATCTTATAAAGCATCTTAAATAATAAATGCTTATCTAATTGATAAATTTCGTAGTAATACGTGCTAATACTACAAGATTCGACAAATCCCCCTTAAATAATACCAAATATCCCATTATTAGTCAACATATAAATATAATGTATTATATTTATTTTTTTGTACAGTTGATATTACAACTTTCCATCATTTTATTTTTTAGGTCCCAAAGTTTTTTAGATAAGTCGACTTTATAAAGCTGGGGGCGCTTTAAACGTTTATACTCTGCCCAGAGGGAGTTCAATTCTTTTTGGGTATATTTACATATTTCTTGTATATCCCTTCTTCTATAAACTAAATTACCGTCTTTATATAGGGGTACCAACATTTCTCGGATATTATAATTTGTAAAGGTTTTCTTTTTCCAAGTATGCAGCGGATGGAATATGGTTAAAGGCTCATCAGTGTTGATTTCCTCATCATCCAGCATAATTAAATCGGCTTCGGCCTTATTGCTTTTCGCATCATATATACGTATTACTTTTTTATATCCGGGGTTTGTAATCTTTTCCGGATTTTCGGAAATTTTTATTTTAGGGATAAGTTCACCATCTCTTTGAACTGCGGATAATTTATATACTCCGCCCAAAGCGGGGCAATCTTTAGATGTTATGAGATTGGTACCTACTCCCCAAGCGTTGGCAGCAGCACCCTGCAATTTTAGATTGTCGATTGTCTCCTCGTCCAAATCGCTGGAACCCACTATAATGGTATCTTCAAATCCTTCAGCATCTAACATTTTACGGGCTTCTTTTGATAAATATGCTAAATCACCGGAATCGATACGAATACCTTGAGGTTTATAGCCCTTTTCCCTCAATTCTTTAAATACGGTGATTGCATTGGGTATCCCGCTGGTCAGTACGTTATAGGTATCTACCAAGAGCAATGTATTATTGGGGTATGTTTCGGCATAAGCACGGAATGCATCGAGTTCAGTTCTAAATTTTTGAATCCAACTGTGGGCGTGAGTCCCTATAACAGGCACATTGAACTTCTTGCCCGCATATACATTGGAAGTTCCTATACAGCCGCCAATAATGGCAGCTCGGGCACCATATATACCTGCATCCGGGCCTTGAGCACGTCTCAAACCGAATTCAAAAACCGCATCGCCTCTGGCGGCGGAACAGATACGGGAAGCCTTGGTAGCAATTAAAGATGGAAAATTTATCAGGTTTAATATGGCAGTCTCAAGCAGTTGGGCCTCAATTATCGGTGCTTTAACTCTCAAGATGGGTTCATAAGGAAACATGATGGAGCCTTCCTCAACACAATAAATGGTTCCGGAAAATTCGAAATCCCTGAGATAATCTATAAATTTATCATCAAACAGGTTTAATCCTCTCAGATATGCTAAATCGTCCTCACTGAAGCCGATATTTTCGATATAATCGATTACCTGTTCTATTCCCGCTATTATAGTATAGCTATTTTCGCAGGGGTTCTTTCTAAAAAACATATCAAAGACAACAATATCTTTATCAATTCCACTTTTTAAATACCCGTTCATCATGGTCAATTGATAAAGGTCCGTCATTAAAGACAAGTTTCTCATTTTTATACCTTCCTTTAATTAGTATTTGTACAATAAAACGTTCTCATCAATAATTAAAATTATTATATCAAATAAAGTT
>DASRMO010000151.1:0-2884 GCA_035647895.1 Clostridia bacterium | reverse complement strand
TATCTGTATAGTAATAATGCTATGTCCCTGTGGGGGTGGGAGTATGGTTGTATATGCCGAATATGTATTTCTGGAAAATTTCATTATGAATTATTTTATATTGTCTTTAACAAGCAGGGTTGCAAGATTTAAATCCAAACGCATAAAATTTATTTTGGCATCTTCTTTGGGGGCACTATATGCATTTATTATTTTTTTCCCATCATTACATTTTTTATTTTCTATCCTGATGAAAATTGCTTGTTCTATGCTGATCATTATTATATGTTTTACACCTTACCGTTTTAGAGATTTTTTTAGGCTCATGGGCATATTTTATTTAGTAACCCTAGTGCTCGGTGGGGCAGGTTTTGCATTGTTTTATTTTAGCAGTTTTAACGGAATTATAAGCAATGGAATTTTTTATATAACTAATATTTCAATTAAAAATATATTTATTTCTTGTGGTGTAGCGTATGTTTTAATCCAATTCTGTTGGGGTTATATTCAGGAACGATTGTCAAAAGAAAAAATACTTTTGGATATCAGTATAGAAATTAATGATAAAAAGATAAATTTGAAAGGCATAGTAGATACGGGAAATTCATTGACAGACCCTATCAGCAAATATCCCGTAATAATTGTAGAATATGATGCAATAAAAAACATTTTACCGGTTGAGATAAGAGATATTTTGTTAAACAATCAGATATTTAATTTTGATCAAATAATTGCTCAATTAAGTGGCAGTAGCTGGGTGACGAGATTTAGAATAATACCTTACCAGGCTCTAGGTACGGAAAATGGAATGTTGATCGGTTTTAAACCGGACAACGTGCTGATTTATAATGATAAATATTGTAAGGATATCAAGGAAATAATTATAGGCATTTATGATAAAAATCTTTCTAAAACAGGCGATTATAGAGCGTTATTGCATCCGGATATTGTATAAGAAAACAGGGGATTGTGTCTTATAATAATGCAACGAAAGCTATTCAGGGCTTTACAGGATATATTATATTCCGTTTAAATGAAATTGGAACAGGGGGTATGTAGGTTGGATAAAATTATTAGAAAAATTAAATTAATCTACCGCTATTATTTAATTAAAATCTTGAAAAAATTAAAAATCTATGATGAAAAAAGTTTGTACTATATAAGAGGAAGCGAAGCTTTGCCTCCGCCGCTGACCAATGATGAAGAGGTCTATTTAATAGCTAAACTCAAGGATGATGAGAGCACGGTGAGGACTATTTTAATAGAGAGAAACCTGAGATTGGTTGTTTATATAGCCAGAAAATTTGAAAACACGGGGATAGGTATAGAAGACTTGATTTCCATAGGAACAATTGGGCTTATAAAGGCGGTAAATACATTTAACCCTGAAAAGAAAATAAAACTCGCTACCTACGCATCTCGATGTATTGAAAACGAAATCCTAATGTATTTAAGAAGAAATAATAAAGTGAGAATGGAAGTTTCTTTTGATGAACCGCTAAATATTGATTGGGATGGAAATGAATTATTGCTTTCGGATATATTGGGAACGGAAAATGATGTAATATATAAATTTTTAGAGGAAGAAGTGGACAGAGAGTTACTAAAAATAGGATTAAATAAGCTGACAAAAAGGGAACAAAGAATAATGGAATTGAGGTTTGGATTAAATACAGGGCAAGAGAAGACTCAAAAAGAGGTTGCGGATATTTTAGGAATTTCTCAATCATATATTTCCAGGCTGGAAAAAAGAATAATAATAAGATTACAAAAGGAGATAAGCAGATTAGTATAAAAAAGCAGATTATCTGCTTTTTTATTGTATATTTAGTTACCCGGTATAAATTTGGTTAAATAGTCAATAATCTAAAATAATAAAGGGGTAATTCATAGTGAAGGGACTGGAAAACAATGCATATTAACAAAGTTGAAATTTGCGGCGTAAACACATCGGAATTACCGGTATTGAAAAATAGTGAAATGAGGATATTGTTTGACCGAATCCATAAGGGTGACGACAGTGCCAGGGAGGAATTTATTCAGGGCAATTTAAGGTTGGTATTGAGCGTAATTCAGAGGTTTAATAATAGGGGCGAACATGTGGATGATTTATTTCAAGTTGGTTGTATAGGCCTTATAAAGGCTATCGACAATTTTGATTTAAGCCATAATGTCCGTTTTTCCACCTATGCTGTTCCTATGATTATTGGAGAAATACGAAGGTATTTAAGGGATAATAATTCAATCAGAGTGAGCAGGTCCTTGAGGGATGTAGCATACAAAGCTCTCCAGGTGAGGGACCAGCTTACAAATAAGTATTCTAAAGAGCCAACTATAGCACAGATTGCAGAAGAATTAAAAATACCGAGGGAAGAAGTTGTATTTGCATTAGATGCCATACAGGATCCTGTTTCACTATTCGAGCCAATTTATAATGATAGTGGTGATGCCATTTATGTTATGGACCAGGTAAATGATGAAAGAAGCGAGGATGAGTGCTGGATTGACGGAATTGCACTCAGGGAAGCTATGACAAAACTCAATAACAGAGAAAGGCATATTCTATCATTGAGATTTTTTTTAGGCAGAACCCAAATGGAGGTTGCCGAGGAAATAGGCATATCCCAGGCACAGGTATCCAGATTGGAAAAGACAGCTTTAAAACATATGAGAAAGCACATTTAATCACTCCCCCGAACTGTAAATCAGAAACCTGAGGCAGGTGTGCCGGAATATAAGATGTAAGTATCGGTCTCTATAGTATGGGATTTTAAATAAAACCGGCACACTGATGCGCCGGTTTCTGATTTTCAGTTGGTAGGTTAAATGCAATATTCGCGTTGCTCATTTCCCCATTGCGGGAAATTTTTGTAATAATTCAATTGTTATATATATAAACTGTCTC
>DASRMO010000150.1:0-5634 GCA_035647895.1 Clostridia bacterium | reverse complement strand
GTATAGATTATTAAAGATATCATAATCCCTGCCCCAATTATTGGCAGGAGATTTTGTCTCTTGCCAATACTAAGCCAATATCGATAATGCTTACTATTTTGGAGTGTTTGAATGTTTTTTAACAATTCCCCCGAACATGTTCATGCTATGTCCCCTTATAACAAAATAATGATTCAATTAGACTCTTCTTTGATAGTTGACAACACACGCATAAACAAATTAAAAGTATTTTTGCGATCGTCTTCTTCCGATTTTTTTAATTTATTTATATGATATGTATTGTTTTTCTTCTGTTTTGCTTTTTTAGTTTTGTACTCATTCAACTTTATAATTTTGTTGACGCCCATGTTTTCACTTCCTTTTAGATTATTAAATTTAAAATCCCAACTCCAATAAGGACTATATTTTTCAAAGGGGTTCAATTATTATCTCTATTCCACAGATATATATTGCTTTAATATATCTTCAATATTTTTTCTTAAAATCCTTCTTTTATTCTCTGTTTTTATTCCGTACTTTTTTTGAGTTCCATTCTAAATTTTTCTATGATACGCTTCTCCATCCTAGAAATAGTCATTTGAGAGACTTGTAACTCCTTTGCTACTTTCATCTGTGTTTTTCCTTTAAAAAATCTATCTTTTAATACCCTCTTTTCGACCTCATTTAATCTTTTCATTGCCCTTTTCAAAAAATCTTTGTTTTCAATTTCATCAAATCTTTTATCTGTTTCCCCTATAATATCTAATAACTGTATGTCCCTATTTTCTCCATCATTATCATATATTAAATCTAAAGACCTGGAAGTATAAACCTGGCTGGCCTCCATCGCTTCTATTATCTCTTCTTCCGTATGATTTAAATATTCGGCTATATCCTTTATTGTAGGTACCCTCTGTAATGTTTGCTGAAGTGTGTTTTTAGCCACATTAATTTTCTTAGATAATTCCTGTATTCCCCTGGGTACTCTGATAGACCACCCCTTGTCCCTAAAATATTTTTTTATTTCCCCGATAATAGTAGGCGTAGCAAAACTTGAGAATTCAAAACCTCTGTTCACATCAAACCTTTCAATTGCATAAATCAATCCTAATGAAGCAACCTGGAAAATATCTTCATATTCTATACCTTTATTTAAAAATTTCTTGGATAAAATCTCTGCAATATACAGGTACCTATTTATTAACTCATTTCTTGTTTCAATATCCTTAGTAACAGCATATTTTTTAAATAGTTCTTTTTCCGTCAGTTTTTCGTGGGATTTGTTTTTACTTGGAATAATATCAATTTCATTAGTCTCTGCCGCAATCCTCATTAAATACCATCCCCTAAATATTTTATCATTCTTATCATCATCCCCTTGCCTTTTTCCGATTCAATTTCTACATCATCCATAAGGGATTTTATGATAAAAATACCTAACCCTCCTTCTTTAAGGTTATTGTAGTTTGGTTTTCGTATGTCTTCTAATTCGTGTTTGCATCCTTCCCCTTTATCGTAAACGGAAATTGTTAGTTTCTTTTCGGTTAAAGTAAAGTTTATATTGTATTCTCCTTCGTCACAGTATTTACATCCATGGATAATTGCATTATTGCATGCCTCAGAAACAGCAATCTTCATATCCTCTATTTTTTCAATATCAAAACCTATTCGGCTGGCAATAGCAGCCACTGTTAGCCTTGCAACCCCCACATATTCGGGTTTGTTCGGAATAGACAGCCTAATCTCATCACCTTGGTTCACTTTCATTTTGCTTTGCTCCTTTTCACCAGATATTATTGCCAAATCCTCACCCCTCAATAATAAAGACTTTATCAAGTCCTGTAATTTTTAATAGTTTTCCTATGTTTGGCTTAATATTGGAGATGATTATATCTTTATCTTCTTGCTTTAATCTTTTCAACGCCCCGATCAGTATTCCCAACCCTGTACTATCAATGTATTCCAGTTTATCTGCATCTATCTTTATATTTTCCTTTTTCTCTTTAATAATGAGCTTAAAGGCCTCTTTCAACTGTCCTGCCGTATATACATCCACTTCTCCTTCTAATTCAACAAGCCAATGGTTGTTTTTACTATCAAAATCTTTTTTTATTTTTAGTGACATAATATTTATCCCCCTTTTTTGTTTATTTAAACATATTAACGTTGATTTTGTAATTCATTTCCTTATTATATCAAATTTTCAAGGTTTAAACCATCAATTAAATAAATATTCCGAATATTTGTTTGATTTATCACAGAAAGAAGGGCGGACACACTGGTCCGCCCCTACGTTTTGGAAATCAAAATCAAATTTTTCAGCAGGTCAAATTAAAAATCGAATGTCGAATTCCTATTATATTTTCACCATTGTATCAAGGGCGGACACACTGGTCCGCCCCTACGTTTTAAAAATCAAAAATCAAATTTTTGGCAAGCCGGATTGTAGTAGGAGCGGACCTATGTGTCCGTCCCCATGTGAAGCATAATTAATTATACGATATCAGATTTCTCTGTTGTTCTCTTCGTGTTCCGGCATCAATGCTATGGAAACTATAAATTGCCCCTCCTCTGTTTTCATGAGGGTAACTCCCCTGGTATTCCTGCCCTGTCTCGATATATTACTCACCTTCAGCCTTATTACAGTTCCATCATTGTTTATCAATAATGCCTCGTCTTCCTTGGTCACTATTTTAGCCCCTACCAGTTTTCCCGTCTTCTTGGTCACATTGTAGGTTTTAACTCCTTTGCCCCCCCTGTTTTGTACTCTATATTCATTTATGTCTGTCCTTTTTCCAAAACCTTTCTCGCTTACCACCAATAGATCCATATCTTCCCGCACAACTTCCATAGAAACAACATAATCATCCGATGATAGATTGATTCCTTTTACACCCATAGCGGTTCTGCCGGTATTCCTCACATCGTCTTCTTTAAATCTGATGGATTTTCCTTCGGCAGTAACTAAAATTATTTCCTCATTTTCATCTATCAATTCAACCTTTATCAACTCATCGTCTTCTCTGATACTGATAGCCATCAGCCCGCTTTTTCTCGTGTTTTCAAACTGATCTAACTGGGTTTTTTTAATTATACCGTTTCTGGTAGCTAATATTAAATATTTTGCATTCCATTTTCTGTCCACAGGAATTGTAGCTGCGATGGTTTCATTGGTGCTGAATTGAATTAAATTGATTATTGCTGTCCCCCTTGCTTGTCTTCTTGCCTCCGGGATTTCATAAACATTTAACTTGTAAACTTTACCTAAATTTGTGAATATCAACAAATAATCATGAGATGACGATATAATTAAATTTTCAACAAAATCCTCTTCCCTCGTGGTAAGGCCTGCTATTCCCTTGCCTCCGCGTCTCTGGCTCTTATATGTATCGACAGGAAGGCGTTTAATGTATCCGAAATGAGTCAAAGTAATAGCTACATCTTCCTCTTCAATCATATCCTCTATGTTTATTTCTTCAGCCTCTGTTGTAATTTGGGTTCTCCTTTTGTCTTTATATTTTTCTTTTATTTCCAACAACTCTTCTTTTACTATATTGAGCACCAATCTTTCATTGGCCAATATTTCCCTCAATTGACTTATCAGCTTTATTGTTTCTTCGTATTCTTCCTCTATCTTCTCTCTTTCAAGCCCGGTAAGCCTTTGAAGCCTCATATCCAGAATTGCCTGTGCCTGTTTTTCGGATAAGTTAAACCTTTCCATCAGGCCTTTTTTAGCTGTTTGTCCGTCTTTTGACCCTCTGATAAGTTTAATGACTTCATCCAAATTGTCCAATGCAATTTTTAACCCTTCTAATATATGCGCTCTTTCTTCAGCCCTATTTAAATCAAATTGTGTCCTGCGTGTTATTATCTCTTTTTGATGATTTAAATAATAGGTCAACATTTCTTTTAAATTTAATACCTTCGGTTCCTCATCTACTATTGCTAACATGATGATGCCGAATGAATCTTCCATTTGGGTATGTTTATATAATTGATTGAGAACGACATTCGCATTTGTATCCCGTCTGAGTTCTATCGCTATTCGCATTCCTTTTCTATCGCTTTCATCCCTCAGATCCGAGATGCCCTCTATTTTTTTGTCTCTTACCAATTCGGCTATTTTCTCGATCAATTTAGCTTTATTTACCTGATACGGTATCTCCGTGACAATAATATGCTGCCTTCCTTTGCCGGTCTCTTCTATCTTTGCTTTAGCCCTTATCTTGATTATTCCCCTGCCGGTATTATATGCCTCCCTTATCCCTTCTTTTCCCATAATAATAGCACCGGTTGGAAAATCCGGCCCTTTTATATTTTTCATAATATCTTTTATCTCTGCCTCACTATTATCTATCAAGGTAATAACACCATCTATTGTTTCGCTCAAATTATGAGGTGGAATATTGGTCGCCATACCGACAGCAATACCGCTTGAACCATTGACCAATAAATTTGGAAATTTGCTCGGTAATATAGTCGGTTCATTCAAAGATTCATCAAAATTCGGCCTATAATCTACAGTCTCCTTGTTGATATCCTTGATCATCTCCATAGATAGCTTAGTAAGCTTTGCTTCAGTATATCGCATGGCAGCCGGGCTGTCTCCGTCTACGGAACCGAAGTTTCCTTGCCCATCCACCAGAAGATACCTTGTAGAAAAGCTCTGAGCCAAACGCACCATCGCATCATATACGGCAGTATCCCCGTGAGGATGATATTTACCCAAAACATCTCCGACAATACGTGCCGATTTTCTGTAGGGCTTATCAGGTGTTAAACCCAATTCCATCATCGCATATAATATCCTCCTGTGAACCGGTTTTAACCCGTCCCTGACATCCGGCAGGGCTCTTCCTACGATAACGCTCATAGCATAACTTATATAGGATCTTTTCATCTCTTTTTCTATGTTTATAGGGATTATTTTGCCTCTTTTGTCCATTTTTTCTATCACCCCTTACTATATATCCAGATTTGTAACTAATTTTGAGTTTTGTTCGATAAATTCACGTCTCGGTTCCACCTTGTCCCCCATCAGGGTGGTGAATATATCATCCGCCCTGGCCGCATCTTCGATATCAACCTGTAAAAACGTCCTCGTTTCAGGATTCATCGTGGTATCCCAGAGCTGTATAGGGTTCATTTCTCCGAGTCCTTTATATCTCTGAATATCTATGTTTCCGCCTATTTTTTCTATTTTTTCCTGCAATTCTTCTTCTGAATATGCATATTCTTCTGTTTTGCCCTTTTTCAATCTGTATAAGGGCGGTTGTGCAATATACACATGCCCCCTCTCTATCAGGGGTTTCATATGCCTGAATAAAAAGGTCAATAACAATGTCCTTATATGAGCACCGTCCACATCCGCATCAGTCATTATTATTATTTTATGGTACCTGAGCTTATCTATATCAAATTCTTCTCCTATGCCCGTGCCAAATGCCGTGATCATAGCTCTTATTTCTGCAGAATTTAACATCTTATCCAATCTTGCTTTTTCAACATTCAATATTTTTCCTCTCAGGGGCAGTATGGCCTGTGTATGCCT
Organism: Clostridia bacterium; assembly: GCA_035647895.1. Taxonomy (GTDB): domain Bacteria; phylum Bacillota; class Clostridia; order Peptostreptococcales; family Natronincolaceae; genus JAAZJW01. The sequence goes on along the minus strand of DASRMO010000150.1, from coordinate 104 downwards.
ATCCCTACCCTCTTTTGCACTGCCTCCGGCCGAATCCCCTTCCACTATATAAATTTCACTCAATGCAGGGTCCTTTTCCGAGCAATCCGCTAATTTCCCCGGAA
>DASRMO010000149.1:0-5221 GCA_035647895.1 Clostridia bacterium | reverse complement strand
CCCCACGGAATATCGGCCGGATCCCTGAATGCCGTGAATTGTATTTTTTTATCCCCTATGTATAATGCATCTTCCGTCGCCCTGACCTCTTCATTTATCTTTCCGTACAAGGAATCATATTTGAATATATGCGCATGGTTTTGCGGGCCGCTGGTACTATTGATGGCAACAACATCCACATCCCCATCCTGTTCCAGCGCTATTCTGAGGACCGCCTTGCCAATCCTTCCAAATCCATTGATTCCAACCTTTATCTTCATATATATCCTCCTCATTAAAATAATCTTCCAATCAACATATATATATTATGCACTAACCCCGGCATATATATTTTAAAAATATACTGAGGTAAACCTCGAACCGTCCGAGACTACTGAAAAAGTCCCGGGTTATATCAATCTGAATGAACGAAGAAAATAAACAAATTTGTGTTGCTTGACTGAGAACGCTCAGAATGACATTTTCAACATCTTTTTCAAAATCGAGACTTTTTTAGTGACTTCTAAGATGCATTAGGAACCGCCCCCGGTGCATCCCAGTGCACTTTTTATATTGATTGATATGTTTTTAAATATTCCGGCAAGTCTTCCTTATCACAGCTTATGGTTATTGCAAAATCGACATCGTGCTTATGCCCGATATTATCAAGCTTTTTAAAAAGTTCTTCCAGATTATCCGACCCGGCATTGATTATTTTATATAAACCGTCGATATAGATTGTTTCTATATCATAATTAGATGCTATCACCCCGCAAATAAAACCATATAAACCTTGTTCACCTGAAATTTGATACTCATCTATATTAATATATCTTATCTTGTAATCAACCCTCAACATGCGCCCTTCCTTATAATCAATATAAACCAGATGCCCCCTGGTTTTTTTACATCCTCATTGGCCAATCGGGTTAACATTTTAGTTTTTCCGGTTCCCGCAGCCCCAACTATAAGTTTTATCATAGGTACACCCTCCTAAGAATATTTTAATAATATATACCCTTAAACATCCCGTATAACATCCTTTTTTCCACCTGAAAACAATATTATCCTAATGACTTTCCGCCTAAATAATCCGCCTTTTTTCCCTGATACCTTCCGCTGCTTCTCATCTGTTCATGAATTTCATCCCGTATTTTCCCTGCTTTATACTGTTCTCCCATCACTGTATTTTCCATTATGTATAAAGCATGCAATTTAACCTATATATAGGTTGTCCTTTGCTCATTTCCGACTTCTCCCCATGCTTACTTTAAATATTATAAATTTACATCGTAATAAACTTCTATTCCCTTAGCTGGCGGGAACTACATTTATTTCAATTTCCGGCTGCAGCCTTTTTTTCAGTTTAACAATAATATTATCGTGCCCCGAAACTCCCGGGGATTCTCCCAAAACAATAATACTGATATTGTTATTTTTACAGAAATCTATTATGGTCTTGACAACTTCCGATGACCTCAACACCGTCATATCCGCCCCTACGGATTTTGAAATTTCAAATAAATAATCCAGGGCCTCTCCCTCGCTTGAATTGCCCAAAAAATTCCAACCCGTGGGTGCTACATGAACAACAAAAAGGTTGCCTCCCCTTTGTTCTTGGATTTTAACTCCGGATTGAATCAGTTTTTCACAGGTTTTTTGTTTTGTCACACATACCATTATATTGTTTTGAACATTCATATTTGTGCTCCCTTCCGCTTAAACCATAACCATATCTAACAAATCATCCTCTTACCTTAGGCCCTACCTTATATATTATACTATATTTAACAGTATATTTGTTTCCCATCCAAACAATTACTCATAAACAAAACCCTTTAATTTTCCTTTTTTGCTACTATAAAAGATACACCGTATTCCTCCTGCTCAATAATTATCTCATGATTTTCATAATTGAGCTCAAAGTTGAGCAGATGTGAAAGCAAATCTATATTTTTTAAAAAATGAATACTGCACATATTATTTCCCGCTTTAGTATTAAATCTAATAACTATATTTTTAACCCTGCACAGTTGCATTCTGGACATTTTATTTTTATCTATAAAAGGTATAAATAGATTAACTGTCCTGTATTCTATGGGTATAAAGAGATCCACATCCCCGTTTTCATCCTCCTGCCTGATCTCTCTGATTTCAAAATCGCTCCTTAAAACAAAGTTTCCATTTATATACATAGTTTTTCCCCATTCTATAATTTTAATATCTTTAATAGCAAGACCGGGGGTATAATTCTAAACGTGAGTGAAGAACCTCGTTTTTAGATCCCTCGTAAATCAAACATATTTTGTCCTCCGGGATGGCGTATGGTTATGTTTTTATTTTTCCCCTATAAATTATATAACCAATTATCAAAGAATTAAACTATTTATCCGAATACGGCGATAGAGTGATTTATGACCTAACCCGATTTGCTCACTCCCTTTGGTCGTACAAATCGGGTTAGGCCATAAAAAAAAGGATACAGAATTTGATTCCTATACCCTCCTTAAATAATAATTTTAAGAAATTATCTTTTTCATTTTTTATTGTTTCAATACATGTTGTTCAAAATATTTAGTCCTTTTCAGGGCGGCACCTATCGGTATGAACAATAGAGCCCCTACAAAACCTTGGACCAGATTTGCAGGCACACTGGATGCGGCAACCAGAAAACTTCCCTTCATAATCCCGCCTGCTACAAAATAACCGAACACCATCCAAGAAGCCCCAAATACCAGGGCAATAATGTTTCTCAAATTAATTAAATTATTGCTTTCCTGGTCTGCGATAATGCCAATACCGTATCCCATCAGAGCTTTAATAATAAATGTAGGTAATATCCAATGGGTGTACCCCAAAAGTAAATCCGCCATAGCTGAACCCAGCCCCCCCGCAATGGCACCCTTCTTTTTACCGAACATAATAGCTGCTAAAAATATCATGCTGTCACCCAAATGAATGTACCCCTGAGTTGCAATGGTTGGAATTTTAATAGCCATTGTAGATACCGCCACCAAGGCAATTAATAGTCCCAATATAGTTAAATTTTGTATTCCCTCGGACTTTAAATTTTTATTCATAGCCCAAATCTCCCCTTTCTAATGCGTATGTATATGACTGTCAAGTGTAACGCTCTATCAATACACTTTTCATTATATCACCAACTTTTATGGCTGTAAAGGGTTAATTTGAAGTATTTTAAACTATTTTTGAGCTATTTTGTACCGATACACTTTGCTTGGAATTTACACGCAGTGTTACACCACAATAAACGAATATTGCGATAACCTGCCGAAGGTTTTAAAAACAAGATTCTTCACATACGTTCAGAATGACATAATATGCTATCATCCCGAGACGGACAGTATCAATAATGCCCACGAGGAATCCCGGCAAATTTAATAAGTTTTCATTCATAGCGATGACAGTTATCACGCAGTCCGTTATTCCAAAAAAAGGCAACATCCCGATTATATTTCAGGATGCCGCCTCTTTTTATATATTTAAAAGGTCTTTACAATATTTGATGTCGGTTTTCTTGTTCCTTTATCCTGCTAATACTTTTAACGCTTCCTCTTCACTTACTTTTTCCAATTTTACAGCCGCCACCTTATATTCACCGGTTGCAGTAATCGGGTCAAAAGCTGAATTAGTAAGTTCGTTTGTAGGTGTTTCTCTGTAATGGAATGTCATGAATAACATTCCCGGTTTAACCTTATCTGTTATGGTAACTCTGGTTATAACAGATCCGCGTCTCGAGGTAACTCTTATAAATTCCTCTTCGCATACTCCCAGTTTTTCAGCATCTATAGGATTTATTTCCGCAAGTTCATATGGTCTGATGGAATCCACAGTTTCCGAATATCTGGTTGTAATATTGTAGTGATATAACATCCTGCCTGTTGAAAGCAGTATCGGATATTCTTCGTCCGGAAGTTCTGCCGGTTCTCTGTAATCAACAGGAACTATTTTGCCTTTTCCTTTAGGGAATTTGCCTTCATGAAGGAATTTAGTTCCCGGATGATCTTCGCTCGGGCATGGCCATTGCAGACCGTCCTTTTCAATCCTTGCATAGCTGATACCCTTATAACTAGGCGTTGTTTCTCTTATTTCTTCGAATATTTCTTCAGCACTGTTGAAGTCAAAACCTGTTGCTCCCAGTTTTTTAGCTACATCACAAAGTATTTGCCAATCTACTTTGGCATCGCCGGGCACTTCTACGGCCTTTCTCACTCTTTGAACTCTTCTCTCAGTATTAGTGAAGGTACCGTTCTTTTCTATAAAGCATGATGACGGCAATATCACGTCGGCAAGTTTTCCTGTTCCGGTTATAAATAAGTCTTGAACTATTAAAAGGTCGAGATTTTCTAATGATTTCTTAACATGATTTGCATCCGGATCTGTGAGTACGGGATCTTCTCCCATGACATACATTGCCTTAACTTTTCCTTCATAAGCAGCATCGAGCATTTCCGGAATTTTTAGCCCCGGTTTTGTACTCAGTTTTGTACCCCATTTTTCTTCAAAGAATTCTACAACTTTTTCATCCGCAACACCTTGGTATCCTGAATATACATTTGGAAGTGCTCCCATATCGCAAGCGCCTTGAACATTGTTTTGTCCACGTATCGGGTTTATACCTGAGTTTGCTTTGCCCAAATGCCCTGTTATCATCGCAAGATTCGCAAGGTCCATAACATTATCGGTACCTGTAGTATGCTCTGTAATTCCAAGTGTATAGAATATACCCGCTTTATCGGTCTTTGCATACAATTCTGCTGCTTTATATAATAAATCTTCTGAAATTCCTGTAATTTCTTCTACATATTCAGGTGTGTATTTTTCAATCACTTCTACTAATTCATCGAAGCCTTCACAGCGTGTTTCGATAAATTCTTTATCATGCCAGCCTTCTTTCACTATGATGCGCATCAAGCCGTTTATCAAAGCTACGTCCGAACCCGGATTTAATCGAAGCCATAGATGAGAAAGTTCTGCAAGCTCCGTACGGCGTGGGTCTATCACTATAAGCTTTTTATCGCCAAAAACCGCTGCTCTCTTCATCTTGTTTCCGATTATAGGATGTGCTTCCGTAGCATTCGAACCTATAATGAACAACACATCGTTACCTTCTACTTCGCCTATTGAATTTGTCATAGCTCCGCTTCCTAATGTAGCTGCAAGACCTGCAACTGTAGGAGCATGTCATGTTCTGGCGCAGTGATCCACGTTATTAGTACCT
>DASRMO010000148.1:0-4138 GCA_035647895.1 Clostridia bacterium | reverse complement strand
ACAAATTCAATGAGATTGCTATTAGCCACAACTAAAGAAGGTAAAATAATAGAGCAAAAAAAATACATAAATACAACACGCATAGGAGGTTCGGTAGACAAAAACAAAGTAATAAGTAAAGAAGGCATAGAAAAAAACGTAGAAGCCTTTTGCGATTTTGCACACAAAGCAAAGGAATACGGGGCGGAGAAAATATCGGCGGTAGCTACCAGCGCGGTCAGAGAAGCGAAAAATAGGAAGGACTTAATACAAGCAATCTATCAAAAAACAGGAGTCAATGTAAATATAATAAGTGGGGAAGAGGAAGCGGAGCTGGGCTATAAGGGCGTAATAATGGGCATGGAATACCATTTCGGAGCGGACAATATGAAATTGACTCATGGAGAATCTGAAAACCATGGGGCTTGTGGGAACAACCATGAGGACCGTGGAGACAACCATGGGGGCTGTCCATCCGGTCAGTCTTTTTTGACCATGGGTACCGTCCCCGTGGTTTCATCAGAAACAGACAGTATGGGGGAGCCTGCTCCTGTGGTTTTTCCCGAAACAGACAGTATGAGGAGGCTTGTCCCCGCGGTTCTCCCCGAAACAAACAGCACTGGCCCGGATCGCGAAAGACCCGAGCAAATGGGAAGACATCCTGTTTTAGTGATAGACATAGGCGGGGGCAGCACGGAATTGATATTGGGGGAAGGCAATGTCCTCAAGAAAACTATAAGTTTGGATATAGGGGCGGTTCGGATGACGGAGAGGTTTGTTGCCTCAGATCCCGTCGGCAAAGAAGAGTATGAAAAAATGGAGGCTGAAATATACAGTATAATAAATAGTACTTATGGAGGGCTTAAATGTTGTCCCGAGACGGACAGGCACGAAGATTCTGAATGTCATCCCGAGACGGACAGGCACGAAGATTCCGAATGTTATCCCGGGACGGACAGGACAGAAGGTGCTTACGAAGAATCTGAATATCATTTTAAGACGAACAGGATAAACAGTGCCCACGAAAGATCTAAATGTCATCCCAAGACGGACAGCAGAAACGGCATTCGCGAAGAATTTGAATGTCATCCTGAGAAGGACAGAATAAACGGCACCTGCGAAGGATCTCGGTTTTTAACACCAACTGCGGTCGGCATAGGCGGAACAATAACTACACTGGCGGCCTTACATCAAAAATTAGACCCGTACAATCCGGAAAAGGTTCATAATTATAGATTGACATTGGAAGACATAAACAGTTTAAAGGAAAAACTGTTATCTTTGACAGTTCAACAGATAAAACAACTGAAAGGCATCCATCCTAAAAGAGCGGACATAATTACGGCGGGTGTCACAATACTATCTATAATAATGAAGAGTTTAGACTTAAAAGAAATTATAGTCAGTGAATACGATAATCTGGAAGGGATGTTATATAGCATGGGGATAGATCAAGGCCATTGAAAGAAATCCCGGATTATTTCATTATGTAATGAACGAAGTGAAATGAAGAATCTCTGAATGGTTAAAAACCGAGATTCTTCGCTGTGCTCAGAATGACATTTTCATACAGTCTGATTCATGCAATCTGATAGGCTCCTAAATTATGAGGGCAGGCCCATGGTCAGTCTTTTTTGACCAAAAGGTCTGTTCCTGTGGTTTTTGCCTGTGGTTTTCCAAAAAAACCGGCCATGGAATTCCTCCATGGTTTTCCTGCTTTGTTGTCATCCTATGGTATCTGAACGAAGTGAAGGCTCTGCATTATTTTTTCGTAAACAATCTTTCCTCACATATAAACACCTCTCGCCAAATAAACAGCAAAATAAAATCAAAAACCATACATGTAGTATATGAAGCATGTCCTACATACTATATATTTGAATTAATTTGTCAAAACCGTAACTATAAATGTCAAAAACTTTTTCTAGCTTGTCCACTAATACTGACAAAATCTTTAAAAAGAATTTGGTACACTCTTTATAAGCAAGGGAACCTTCATTGGTCAAATCCACACTGTTTGTTTCAGAATGACAAAGGTCCCCCTATGTCATTCTGAACACAGTGTGAAATCCCATTTGTATTATAAAAATTATTTATAGAGAGGTGTTAACATGGACAAGCCGACAATACTGCCGTATCAGAGGGATTATGTGGAATTGGAGAGTGTGCAGCCGGTTAACGAAACCGAGACAAGCTTACTGCAGAGAATAAACATAAGGATTATTTTATTGCACCTGGTGGCCTTTTTATTAGGCAGAGCATCAATATTACATGGGCTTACACCATTTGGGATAGCTTTCTTCACGGCTCTCAGCCAAAAAGATCGGAAATTCGGAATTTTAGGAGTAACTACATTTTTAGGAATAGCCACGGCACAGGGGCTTTCAAGCAGCATACCCTACGGATTTGCAATAGTAATAATATTTTGTCTGTTCCGGTATGTGCTTAATCTGAAAAATATAAAGATCTTTAAGACTGCATTAATAGGAGCTACGGCTTACTTATTTACCACGGCACTGTTTTTATCATTCGGCGGTTTTTATATATACGATTGGATAATAGTTGGTTTTGAAAGTATTGTGATATTCGTTGTTGTATATATTTCACATTATACTATCCCGGTGGCATTAGAAAATACAAACAGAAAGATACTTTCAACAGAAGAGATAATATGTATAGCGATAATTACGGCATTGGCGCTGTCGGGGGTTAACGAAATATACATTTTAGGGCTTTCCCTAAGAAATATTCTGGGGATATTGATAACGGTTTTATTTGCTTACAACGGCGGAGCGGGTGTCGGTGCTTCGGTGGGCATAACATTGGGGTTGATAACGAGTATGTCCTCGGGCAGTACACCGGTTATAATAGGAATATTCGGGTTTTCGGGATTATTGGCGGGTATATTCAGAAATATCGGTAAAGTAGGCAGCATATTCGGATTTTTAGTAGGAAATGCAATATTAACATTTTATATCAACGGATACTACGAGATATTTATACAATTCAAAGAATGCATAGCCGCTTCCGCAATATTTTTAATCCTGCCTAAACCTTTAATCATCCAGATGGAAAAGTTTTGCAATGCCCGGACGACCATTTTAAATTCCAGCAAAACCCATAGCGACAGGATGAGACAGCTCACGTACCAAAAGTTAAAAAAATACGCGGCTACCTTCGGGGAACTGTCGGCTACATTTGAAAAGACATCTGAAAAGCAGGAGTTTTATGATAAGGATGATCTGGCCAAAACGATTGAAAGGGTAGCAAACAAAGCCTGTTATAACTGTGGTATGCGGAGGAGCTGTTGGGATAAAAACTTCAATGCCACTTACCAGGGAATACTCGATATGTTCATACATATAGAAGAAAAAGGGTCTTTGAAACATGATGATCTTCCAAAGGCCATGAGAAGGAGGTGCATAAGGCCCAAGGCAATAGTAGAGAGCGTAGCACATCTTTACGAGTTCAGTCATCTGGATATGATGTGGAAAAGAAAATTGGCGGAGAGCAGAGGACTGGTGGGCAGCCAGCTGAAAGGAGTGGCTAAAATCCTGGATGAGCTGGCTGTGGACGTAAACGAAGACCTGGAATTTGATGTGGATTTGGAAGACGCTGTCTACGTTGCCTTAGATAAAGAGGGGCTTTCGGTTAAAAACATAATGGTATCCAATGGTGCGGAAGGCAATTTAGAGGTGGTTATTGATAAAAAACCTCGCTTCAATAAAGATATATGCGAAGATAAATTTATTTCCATAATATCCGAAGCAGTAGGAACAAGATTGATTCCAAAGAGCCGTAACTGTGACATGTCCGGGGATAAGAATACACGCAGTTTTACTTTAGTCGAAGCCGAGAAATATGCGGCGCTGACAAAGTCCGCAGCAGTGACCAAGGCAGGCAGTGAACTATCGGGGGATAGTTACACATTTATGAACTTTAAAAACGGACAATACATGGCAGCCCTGAGCGATGGCATGGGTACGGGAGATAGGGCACATATACAATCCGGCGATACTTTAGATATGTTGGAAAGAATGATGGAAGCGGGTTTTAATAGGGATATAGCAATTAAAACCATAAATTCGATACTGATGTTAAAATCTTCGGATGAGATGTTTGCCAGTTTAGATATAGCATTGATTGACTTGCATAAAGG
>DASRMO010000147.1:0-3680 GCA_035647895.1 Clostridia bacterium | reverse complement strand
ACTTCAAGGACTAAATCCGGTATTTTGGCCAGCGCTTTTAATTTTAAGTCTTTTATTTCTTCTTTTGCAAGGTCCTCTTGTATCGCACCTTTTTGTGCACCTATTCTTTTACCTGTCAGATCATCTACGGTTTTATACACGTCCTTATTATCCGCATGAATCAATATGCCTTGCAATGCTTTATAATATATCTTTGAAAATTCCACATCTCTTTCCGGTTTTGGTGTCATACCGGCTATTACAAAATCCACCTTCTCGGCATTTAATGCTAATAGAAGCCCATCAAAATCCATGTCTTTTATTTCTAACTCTACGCCTAAATCTTTTGCTATTTCCTTTGCAATTTCAATATCAAAACCCACTATGGTGTCCTTGCCGTCTATCTCTTTATGAAATTCGTATGGTGGATAGTCCGCGCTTGTACCTAAAACTATTTTGCCCGCTTGCTTTATCTCCTTTATCTTAGGTGATTCATCGTCGGCAGGTGGCTGTTCCACATCTGTATCTACAGGCGGTTGAGCCCCATTTTCTTCTACCCCTATCGAAACCTTTTTACTGCAAGCAGTAAACAATAGTGCCATTATTAAAATAAACGATATAATGACCGCAATTCTTGAAAACTTTTTCACTTTTAACTCCCCCTTGGTTAATAATTATGCATCACATATCCTTTTTAATATTATACATCTATAACTATAAATATGCAATGTGAATGTTGTGTTTGACCCACCAACGATTTGCCTCACAAACCAAATTAAATCATAAAATTTACCCTTCGAAAGGTCTGTTTAAAAATTATGTTTTCGTCTACTGTAATATAAATAACGTGTATAAGCTCCATACATCATACAACACACCATAAATTGTTATATTTTAAAAATTTTTGATAAAATAATCAAATATAAGTTATAATAAAACTATATTATTGTTGAATGAGGGGTAAATTATATGAAAAGTCCTTTCGGAATCTTTAAAAAATATTTATTGTTGCTGATAATATTTATTCCTATGCTGATATTCGCTATTTTTTTCTCCAATTATTATTCGATTTATAAGACCCTGACAAATCCGCCCGTGCATAATCCCGACACGGATGCCATCGTTAGAAATCCATTTGAAGACATAGAAGCAATCGAAGAAAATGAGGAGTATAAAGATTCCAAAGATTTAACCGACAAGAAACCCGGTTCTCTAAATGAGACCACAAGCAATAATAAGACTGCAAGCAATAATGAGACCACCAGCAATGCCGAAACAAATTTCCCTGATAACACGGAAAAACCGTCTTATAATTATATCGTGGGGATATATAAGAGTAAGTTTGAAAAATTACAACATGAACAAGAAAACAAACTTTATTCCCTGATGGACGAAGCAATAGCAGAATATATTAAAAACGGATCGAAAAAATCCGCCCTTCTTGGCATGGCCCCTAAATATATGAGCTTAGCCAACAGCATGGAACGGCAAGTAAACAAAGAAGTTGACATGCTCATTGATAATTTGAAAACCGAGCTCATGAATAATTCATATGAAACAGGTATAATCAAAGAAATAAAGGATTATTACGATTATTATAAAAAAGTTTTTAAGGCTGAAATTATCAAGGAGGGAACCAAATATCTATAACCTGCTTACGCTCAAATATCCCTGCATATTCCGACACATCCGGACAGTGGCCCCCGGATTATTCCAACACTATTCCGGCTACATGAGTAAAAACATTAATGAGCTGTGTGCCGGCGCATCCGGGCGACAGCTCCCTAATTATTCCAACACCGTTCCGGCAGCATCGGTAAAACATCCCTAACCTGGGCGCCTTCACGCCGACATTGATAAAAACATCCATGGACTGTGCACCTTCGTGCCAACATCGATAAAAACATCTCTAATCTGTGTGCCTCCGCCCGGAATAAGCAAATAATAAAAAGAAACCAATCCCAATGGATTAGTTCCTCTTTATTAAATATTTCTATGGGCCTTAAAAAGCCGCGAACCGGTCAAAAAGAGCCATGATATATCAATGCCCACCCCCTCAAGTCCTTGAAATATTTTTACAAGGCCCTGCTTTTTCAGCAATCTTTCCTATATCCATGGTCATATTAAAGTTTAAAAGAACTCCTCAACGAAACTATCCTATTAAACACTAAATTGTAATCCTTACTATGTTTCGGGTCCACATTGAAATAACCGTGTCTAAAAAATTGGAATTTTTCATGTGCTTTTACATCTTTCATATTTTCTTCGACAAAACCATGCAGCACTTCTAAAGAATTTGGATTGATCTGTTCTAAAAAATGTTTGTCTTCTTCCGCTTCTTCGTCTAATATCAACGGTTCATATAATCGGAACTCCGCAGGTATGCAATTATTTGCATCTACCCAATGGATTGTGCCTTTTACCTTTCTTCCCGTAAAACCTGTTCCGCTTTTTGTCTCGATATCATAGGTACAGTGCAATTCTACTACATTCCCGTCTTCGTCCTTTACTACATCATTGCATTTGATAAAATAAGCATTTTTTAGACGGACCTCGTTGCCCGGGAACAATCTAAAATATTTTTTAGGAGGATTCTCCATAAAATCTTCTTGTTCGATATATATTTCACGTGAAAACGAAATTTTTCGCATCCCCATAGAAGGATCATCCGGGTTATTTTCCGCATCCAGCATCTCGGCCTGCCCTTCCGGGTAGTTAGTGATGACCACCTTGAGCGGCCTCAAAATAGCCATGGTTCTGGGCGCCGTTTCGTTTAAATCTGCCCGGATAAAATACTCCAGCATCTGCTCATCCACAACACTCTGATTCTTAGCCACTCCAATCTCCCTACAAAAGTTACGAATGGCCTTGGGGGTATATCCCCTTCTCCTCAATCCCGAAATAGTCGGCATGCGCGGATCATCCCAACCGTCAACTATCCCCTCATCTACAAATTGTTTTAACTTCCGCTTGCTCATAACCGTATTGGTCATATTCAGCCTTGCAAATTCTATCTGCTGAGGTACGGATTCCATTTCACATTCTCTAACAAACCAATCATATAATGGCCTGTGATCCTCAAATTCCATAGTACATATGGAATGTGTTATTTTTTCAATAGCATCCTCAAGTGGATGCGCATAATCGTACATCGGATAAATACACCATCTGTCCCCTGTATTGTGATGGCTCTCGTGCAATATGCGATAAATCACGGGGTCCCTCATATTTATATTAGGTGAGGCCATATCTATTTTCGCTCTGAGGACCCTCGCTTCGTCTTCAAACTCGCCTTTTTCCATTCTCTCAAATAAATCAAGATTTTCCTCAATGGTTCTGTCTCTATATGGGCTTTCTTTTCCCGGTTCTGTCAGGGTCCCCCTGTATTCTCGAATCTCCTCCGCCGATAGATCATCAACATATGCCAGCCCCTTTTTGATTAAAAGTACAGCACGGTCATACATCTCTTGAAAATAATCAGAGGCAAAATACAATGCTTCCCACTGGAAACCCAACCACCTTACATCTTCTTTGATGGATTCCACATATTCAGTCTCTTCCTTGGTCGGATTTGTATCATCAAAACGCAAGTACGTTTTTCCATTAAATTCATCTGCCAGTTCAAAATTTAAAACTATAGATTTCGCATGTCCTATGTGTAAATATCCATTCGGTTCCGGCGGAAAACGTGTGATGATCTC
>DASRMO010000146.1:0-4230 GCA_035647895.1 Clostridia bacterium | reverse complement strand
AAATTATATTTAACAAGCAAAAATTATATTTAACAACTAAGAACCATATTTGATAAGTAAATTTCTAATGGGAATTAGCTTAACATTGAAAAATACATAAAAACAAAAATTTAAGATTTGACTAGTAGTTTTAAAAATTATCGAGTAACTATATTAGCAAATTATGAATGAAAATTTATACGGCAATCAAATATTATTCTATGAATATACGAATTATCAAATAATCATTGAAAGCAAGGAAGATTATGAACTGATGCATATCCCGGCACATCCGGACAGTGAATCCGGAATTATTCGGGCATTATTCCGGCATTATCCGGACAGTGACTTATGTGACGGATACACCTTGCTGGGGTTTTAATATTGTATTGGAGGAGGATATTATTTGTTGCTCTCCTGACAATTGGAAGTGTAAAATTTATGTTCATAACCATCAAACAATCCGATTTTGAAAATTATTTTTTCTGCCGTAACTGCCTGCATTAATTACTTTGAATCGAGGGCAAGTATGTATGAATTATGAATAAATCTGTCCATGATGGTATCTTAAAAGGCAACAGCCTTTTTTCATTATGTCAGCATAGTAGTCTTAAATATTTGGTTGAAGAAAATGAGTTTGAGGATTTTATTTATGATGTCGATAGAGATACAGGTAGATTTAAAACATAATATTCTCCCATTTTCGGGCTCCCAAGTAAATATTTACCTGCTAAATAATTTATGATATAATAAATATAGAATTTACGGTCGGATAACTAAGGAGGCCTACCACTATGACTTCCAATATTATGTCAGTTGAAACTATAAGGGAAAAAATAGTTCCCATATTTGAAAATTATCCCATAAATAAGGCAATATTATTTGGTTCTTATGCAAAGGGTAATCCTACAACAGGTAGTGATATAGATTTATATATTGATACAAATGGAAAGTTAAAAGGACTTGATTTCGTTGGATTGCTAGAAATACTTATCAATACCTTGGAAACAGATATAGATTTGATTGATAAATCGCATATTGAGGAAGATTCTTTGATAATGCAGGAAATAGAAAATGGGGGTATGGTTATATATGAAAAATCAAAGGATTATTCAAAAGATAACTAACTATATCGACTCTATATTAAAATATACTAATGATGTGGATTATGCTGAGTTTAGAAATAATAGCATGATGGCTGAGGCTTGTGTCTTTAATCTAAGTCAAATAGGTGAATTGGTTAATAAACTGGATAAAGAATATATTTCAAAACATCATGAAATTCCCTGGTTCAAAATGCGTGGATTAAGAAACCGTATAGTCCATGATTACGAAGGTGTAAATTTAAATCTAATATGGGAAATAATTGATATGGATATAAAGGTATTAAAGGAACGGTTGTTGAAGCTAATTGATTAGCTTCTTTTTAGGTGGCAAGGGTGGCAAACAAAGCGTCCCTACACCATTTAAATAGGTGGCAAGGGTGGCAAACAAAGCGTCCCGATACCATTTAAAGTTGTAAACATGTTTTCTAAATTGTATCATTGAAAAGGAGGCGGGTGTTACCAATGAAGGGAAAAGGCAAGGCCTTAGTATTGGTAATATTGGCCGTATTGATATTCGTATTGGGCAATACGTTTATTTCTGCACATAAAGAAGACAGTGCCATACTGAATAGTATAAAAATAGGCTTTTCGGATACCAAACCATATATAGATGCACAGGCCGGCAAGGAATTTGTAATTCAAGAAATTTGTTTGGGCGAATCTGAAGAAAAATTAATTTCTAATTTGGGCGAACCGGACAGAAAAGATTTGAGTGAATACGGATTCTATTGGTATATTTATAATAAAGATTACAGCAAGTACATACAAGTCGGTGTTAAGGACGGCACTGTGGTTGGTATATATACAAATGCGGACAATTGGAAATCTGCAAAAGGCATAGGTATAGGTACGAAGAGAGCAAGTGTAGAAAGGTTATTGGGGAAACCGTTACAGGGGATCACAAAAAATATGTGTACATATTTAATATCGGCACAGGATGAAAAAGGAGTATATTTGCTGGATGGGAGTTATGTAACTATTTTTTACGATATTCATAACGAAAATACCGTTACGGCTTTACAGATAATAGATGAAAATATAGAGCTCGGTTTGGATGGTTATTATGGAAATTATAGTGAAGAGTTGAGGGATAGCTTTGAAAAACAAATTTTGGATCTCGCAAATTCTATCAGGGTCAGAAATAATTTAAGGCCGCTTGTTTGGAGCAATAAGGCACGATTCAGCTCCAGAAAGCACAGTCAAGATATGGCAGATAATGACTTTTTTGCACATACTAATTTGAAAAAAGAAAGCCCCTTCGACAGAATGAAAAAAGAGATGATAGTTTGTGCATCGGCTGGGGAGAATATAGCTGCAGGGGATGCAAGTGCTATACAGTCCCATGAAAGTTTGATGAATTCGGCGGAGCATAGAGTGAATATTTTAGGAAAGTATGAAGCCCTCGGGGCCGGAGTGGGATATAATTCAAACAGTAAATACAAATATTACTATACACAAAATTTTTTTGGCGGGATATAGAAATGTCCGGGGGCGCGGAGTAAAATAAAACACCCCCGGCATTTTTTTATTTTCTTCTTTTTTTAATAATAAATCTGAGGATTAAAAATACTATTAAACCACCGATCAATAGGAATGGCCAGATGTATATGATTGCAATTATAAATCCTTCTATGAATGCTTTAAATGTGTGTAGAGATTCACTGAAAGCATTGGAAATTCTGGCAGCAAAAGTTGTTTTTACGGTGATGTCATTTCTGAGTTTTTCTACCTCTGAAATATTCATACTTACTATACTATAGGATACTTTATCGTCCATATCCAATATGTTTTTGGTCAGATTTTCTTTTTGGTGGATGATATCACTAAGTTGATTTTCTATAGCAATAATATCCTCCATTTTGTCGGCTTTTTTGAGAAGGGCGGTCATCCTCTCCTCCTTAGTTTTTAATAAATTCAACCTGCTTTCGGTATCATAATATTGTTTGGTAATATCCTCTTTTGAAATATTTTGGGAGGTTATGTTTCCGATTGAACTTATTTCATCAGTGAAACCTTCTAAATTATTTCTAGGTATTCTTATGGTATAATCCGCATATTTATAAATTTTGTTATTTATGCGGCCCCTGTCCGAAATATGTGAGTTTTCTATATAGCCCTTGTTGGTACTGATAATTTTGCCCAGGTTTTCAATGGTGGAATCAAATTCTTTAGTTTCCAGGTTTAGATGTATGCTGGTGATAATTTTTTCAGGCTCTATATTACCAATATCGGCACCTGTTTGGGCTCCTTCTTCGAAATCCGCTTCTGAAGGTGCGAGATCTCCCGTGTCCATATTTTGGGGGATGTAATTTTCGTCCAAGCTCATATCGGATTTAGAAGCACAGGAACATATAATTAAAGCAATCAGTAAAAGACTTATAATAGCCGGAATTACTCGTTTATTGATTTTCATAATTTTCGCCTCCTTTTATCTATTATATATGTTTTAGACGGCCGGTAATAGATATTTGTTTCATTTTTATCATTTAAAATGGAAATAATTTTATTTTGATATAATTTTATTTTGTCCTTGTTTGTAATTTATAATATGGGGGAGGGCATTTTATCCTGGGAAAGGTGCCGGATGAAGATGAGTTTTTAATAGATTGGTCTCAATCGTTTCAGGGGAATTTAAAGGGAAATGGGGGGCATTTGCCGAATTTAAAATTATATTATATTAAATAAACCGGATAGTGAGTGATGTACATGGGCGGTAAAATCTATAACAAATTGGTGAGGGACAATATTCCCGATATTATAGAAGCCGGCAACAAAAAATGCAGGACGGAAATCGTAAAAGGGGAGGAACTGGCAAGGCTGTTAAATGAAAAATTGCAGGAGGAAGTTGATGAATATATTGTGAGCAACGAAATAGAGGAGCTCGCCGACATAATAGAAGTCATCTATAGCATTTTACATAACAGGGGTGTGACGGTTGAGGAATTGGAAGCTATAAGGCTCAAGAAAAAAGAGGAACGCGGAGGTTTTTCCAAGGGGATTAAATTGCTGGAGGTGTTCTAAAGTGCAGCGGGGCGGCAGACTGTGTGAAAAACACTTTCCCCATTTTTTGCTATTTTAGGCGTAGCAAAATATCTGTAGCCCCTTTTCTATCTTTGGATATTATCAAAAAATTATGCAATTAAAC
>DASRMO010000145.1:0-13194 GCA_035647895.1 Clostridia bacterium | reverse complement strand
CAGGAGAGCGGCGGAAGGGTAGAAAATCTCTGTGTTTTTCATCTTCAGGATATGATTGATGAGGTCATATATAAAAAGGAAAAATACAAGCATAATCTTATAGATATACGAAACGAATTGAGTCGGAAGGCTGAGCTGAATGTAGAGATATTGGAAGAGTTCATTATAAAAGGTGAAGGGCGATGAGGGAACGAGAGAGTATACTGGATATTAAATTTGATGTGGTCGATGAAGAAGAGGCAATGGAAAGGCTTATAGGGTTTTTAGACGAAGATTCCTCGGTGAAAGAGGTGTACACACCGAATCCCGAAATTGTAATGTTGGCACAGAAGGATGAGGAATTATTTGATATACTCAATAATGCGGATTTAGTTTTGGCGGATGGAATAGGGTTAATCATAGCTTCGAGGCTCAAGGGGCTTCGGTTGAGACACAGGGTTACCGGCGTGGATACTATGGATAAATTATTGAGATATTGTGCGGAAAATCAGAAATCATTTTTTATGTTCGGAGGTAAATCGGGAACCGCTGAGACGGCCTGTGAAAATATAAGGGAAAAATATAAAGATATAGAGGTTTCGGGGCATCATCACGGATATTTTGGTGAAGAGGATGAAATAGGAATAATAGATAAAATAAATAATTCAAAGCCGGATATTTTATTCGTCTGTCTGGGTGCACCCAAACAGGAAAAGTGGATAAATAAAAACAAGGGCAAGCTGAATTGTAAACTGGCTATGGGCGTAGGCGGGAGCGTGGATGTATATGCGGGTGTTGCGAAAAGGGCTCCCGAAATCTTTCGAAAATTCGGCCTTGAATGGCTATACAGGCTTCTGAAGGAACCTTGGAGATTTAAGAGGATGTTGGTTTTGCCGAAATTTCTGGTTAAATTTATTTTTACAAAACCATAGATCATCTATGATATATCAAATGTTTTAAAGGGCGGGTTTTAGCCATTCGGGGATTTTTCATTTCACTTCGTTCATTTAGAATAGCATAAACCGGGGCGTTTTCAGCAGTCTTGGACTTTTTGTAATCTAATTGGATGGCGGTATTTTTGAGGTCAAGGATCAGTCAATATAACGGATTGATTTAAACTTTTATATAGGAGTGTTATATTTTATGGAGGACAATAAGTATGGGGCATTGTTAGAGTATTTGGAGATAACCATGGGCTGTGCTTTAATAGCCATGGGCTTGATTTTATTTCTTGCACCCAATACAATAGCTCCGGGGGGAGTTACAGGATTAGCTGTTATTGCACAAGAAACACTCCATATACCGGTAGATATAATCAATCTGGCTATCAATATTCCACTGTTCATCATAGGGCTATTTATACTGGGAGGCGTTTTCGGTATAAGGACAATTTATGCCACCGTTACACTTTCCGCCTTCATCAGACTGTTTATCATTATATTTGGAGACGGCTACGCATTGACCGGTGATCTTTTGTTGGCGGCTATCTATGGCGGTGTAATCGTCGGGGTGGGAATAGGCTTTGTTTTCAGGGGCGGCGGAACAACCGGCGGCACGGATTTGGCCGGAGCTATAATAAATAAATATTTTCCTAATCTCAGTGTGGCTAAATCAATGATGATACTGGATTTAACGATAGTTGTAGCGGCAGGATTTATCGGAAAGAATATAGAAATATCACTGTACTCCATCATAACCTTGTACATAATAGTCCATATGGCGGATTTTATAGTAGAAGGGCTGAATTATTCAAAGGCATTTTATATCATTTCTAATCATCCTAACAGTATTGGCAGGAAAATAAATTTGGAGCTGAACAGGGGAGTCACTGCGTTGGAAGGAAGGGGCTTTTATAGCGGTGAACAAAAAAGTGTACTCCTATGTGTAGTAAATCGTGCGGAAGTAGCAAAGTTAAAAAAACTTGTATATGAGATAGATAAAGAGGCATTTATAATGGTTACAACAATACATGAGGTATTAGGGGAAGGTTTTAAACAAATAGAGAATAAGAAACAGGAGGAGTAGAATTGAATATACAGGAATTAGAAACAATGGCTACGGATATAAGAAAAGATGTCATCACAATGACTGCGGAGGCGGGCTCGGGGCATCCCGGGGGTTCTCTGTCGGCAACCGATATTTTGACAGTATTATACTTTCATGAGATGAGAGTGGACAGCGATAATCCGCAGTGGGAGGATAGGGATCGATTTGCATTATCCAAAGGTCATGCCGCACCTGCACTATATGCAATTTTAGCAAGGAAAGGTTTTTTCCCCAAGGAAGAGCTGTTAAAACTGAGAAAAATAGATTCTATGCTGCAGGGGCATCCCGATATGAGGGGAACACCGGGCGTGGATATGTCTACGGGCTCCTTGGGGCAGGGCTTTTCCGCATCCTGCGGTATGGCAATATCGGCAAAAATATATAAAAAGGATTACAGAGTCTATACACTTTTGGGCGACGGCGAGCTGCAGGAGGGTATTGTCTGGGAGGCTGCAATGTTTGCGGGTCATTATAAATTAGACAATTTAACTGCAATTATAGATTATAACGGGCTTCAGATAGACGGACCGAATGAAAAGGTTCTCACCGTCAGCCCCGTAGCGGATAAGTTTAGGGCTTTCGGCTGGAATGTCATTGAGATAGACGGACATTGTATGGAGGATATAATTGCATCTATCGATGAGGCCAAACGAGTAAAGGGCGCCCCAACGGTTATTGTAGCTAAAACAGTAAAGGGCAAGGGAGTTTCTTTTATGGAAAATGTAGTGGATTGGCATGGGAAAGCTCCTAAGGAAGATCAAAAATTGCAGGCTTTAGGAGAACTTGGGGGTGAAATGTAATGGCTGAAAAAAAAGCTACTCGCGATGCATACGGTGAGGCTTTGGTGGAACTCGGTAAAGAAAATGAAAATATTGTTGTGCTCGATGCGGATCTTTCTAAATCAACTAAGACATATGCCTTTGGGCAAGAATTTCCCGATAGGTTTATCAATGTCGGAATTGCGGAACAAAATCTCATGGGGGTTGCCGCCGGAATATCTACAACGGGGAAGATACCCTTTGTAAGTACATTTGCAATATTTGCCACCGGACGTGCCTTTGAGATAATAAGAAATTCTATAGGATATCCAAAATTAAATGTAAAAATATGTGCAACTCATTCGGGAATTACGGTGGGCGAGGACGGCGCTTCCCATCAAGCCATAGCGGATATCTCCTGCATGAGGACTATTCCCAATATGACAGTAATTGTACCCTCCGATAGTGTGGAGACAAAGGCTGCCATACATGCTGTTTCAAAGATAGACGGGCCCGTATATGTAAGATTGGGAAGGCTCGCAGTACCTGTAATCAATGATGAGGCATCTTATAAATTTGAAATAGGAAAAGGTATAATTTTAAATGAAGGCAATGATGTGGCCATAATAGCAACGGGATTGATGGTCGGTGAAGCATTGAAGGCCGCTGAAGAATTAGAGGCCCGGGGAATAAAAGCGAGGGTAATCAATATACATACGATTAAACCCATAGATAAAGAAATAATTATTAAAGCCGCCGAAGAAACCGGTGCTGTGGTAACCGCCGAAGAGCATAATATTATCGG
Organism: Clostridia bacterium; assembly: GCA_035647895.1. Classification (GTDB taxonomy): domain Bacteria; phylum Bacillota; class Clostridia; order Peptostreptococcales; family Natronincolaceae; genus JAAZJW01. Next base: position 9,606 of record DASRMO010000145.1, on the reverse strand, counting down.
TGGCTTAGGTTCTGCCGTTGCGGAAGTGATTGCGGAAAACTATCCTGTACCCTTGAGGCGTGTGGGTATAAAGGATACTTTCAGCGAATCCGGGAAACCGGAGGAGCTCATGAAAAAATATGGATTGACCTCCGATGATATAGCAGAGGCTGCAATCAATTTAATAAACAAAAAATAATTTATGTGATGCCCACCGAAGGATTTAAAAACGAGATTCTTCACTTTGTTCAGAATGACACCCTATTTCGTTCAGAATAACATCCTCGGTTATGTCATCCTGAGACGGACAGTACGGGTTTGACCTACGAAGGATCTCTGTTTAAGAATAATGTTTTTGTTTCAGAATATTTCTGTCCCACCCTGAATACAAATAAATGTAAGGCCGTATTCAATTTAACAAAACATATAACCGGTACCGGCTATATGTAATAAACAAAGGGGGGGAGAAATATGGGAAAGATGCCGAAACTGCCGGAAATAAATTGGAAACTGTTTATTGCTATGATTTTAATTATTGTGGTGGTTGTGGGCCTTGTTAAATTTGTTCCTAAATTAGTATCTAAGAATGATAAAGAGGTGGGCCATATGATTTTAAATAAGGAGCAGATTCCTGAAAAAATTCATGAAATACTGCCGAAGTATAAAATGTTGGAGAGGGCCTTAGTCGCTAAAATAGATGATCAAATCTATGTGATAGTTACCCGGGGGCAAAAACTGACAGCCGGATATGATGTAGATATCGAAAAGCTGGAGTTGGTAAAAGAGGAGGAAGAGACAAAATTAATAGTCCATGCAATATTTAAGGACCCCAAGCCGGATGATATTGTCACCCAATCGATGACACATCCATATGCGGTCGCTAAAACGGAATTGAAGGAGTTGCCTAAAAAAATTGATCTGGAAATAAAGCAAGAAGAGTAAAGAGATTTTCTTTGATAGGGTAAAGGAATTTCCTTTACTCTTTTTCATATTTATCATATATCAAAACGAAATGTTATTTTAGGTTTTGTCATTCCGGGACGAGCAGAATAGGTTTGCTCTCCTCGGAAGATCCATAAAGGGTGCCGTGGCAGCAGTACATTGTAACGTAAACTTAATATACTTGTATCCCGGTTAATATATAATGAGGGTATATGCAGGGCTAAAAACAAGATTCTTCGTCGTGCTCGGAATGATATTCTTTTCCGGCTTTTGGTGCAGGTTAGGTTATGAAACGGTTTTCACGAAGGGTCTCAATCCTATGAATTATATATAACGGGGGGCAATATATTATGAATAGATTTAAGAGAATGACTATGGCCGTGGGTTTATCCGTGATGATGATAATATCCATGGCAATTACAGGCTTTGCCGACCAAATAGTATACGAAAAGGTAGAGGACGAGGTTATTTCCAATGGGGTTACATATAAAAATATTCTTCGTTTCGGGGAAAACGGATGGTTAAATTTAAATGCGGTCTATATTGATTTAAGAGATACCGACATAGAATTGGACGTATTGATGAGCCCAAGCGGATTATCCACTAAAGAATCGTTATCTGCAATGGTAGAAAATACGGGAAATGTTGTATCGGCTATTAACGGGGATTTTTTTTACATGTTGAGCCCGGATTCTCCGCTGGGAGCGATAATTAAAAATGGTGAGGTGATAAGTACTCCTGTTACAGTTCATGATTATGCTACATTTTTTATTGATGATGAAGGAGAAGCCTTTGTAGATTACTGGGAGAAGGAATATTGGAAGGATGAGCTATATGCTACAACGAGCAGTGGTGTAAATATACCGATTTCGACAATCAATAAATATACGGATGAATTTCAATACATAATGTTGATAGATAAAAATTGGGGGACTCATTCACCGGGATTTAATGACGGTTTACAGAATATGGTAGAGGTGGTTGTGGTAGATGATATTGTCGTGGAAATACGGCAGGAACAGCCACCCGTAGAGATACCGGAAAATGGATACATATTGTTAGCCTCCAAAGGGAAGTCGGCTTGGAGCCAATCCGATCTGTTGCTTTCCGGTGTCGAGGTGGGGGACATGATAACTATAAATAAAAATATTCTTCCCGATTTGGAAAATATAAAACTGGCACTTGGCGGGGGGACGATTTTGGTGAAAGACGGACAAGTCGCACCTTTTACCCAGGATGTTTCGGGGGCTCATCCGAGAACGGCCATAGGCATTACATGGGATCGCAGCGAGCTGATTTTTGTGACAGTAGACGGCCGGCATACTTCCTACAAAGGGGTTGACGGCGAACAATTAGCCGAAATAATGATTGAACTTGGGAGTTGTGACGCGATTATGATGGATGGTGGGGGTTCAACCACTATGATAAAGAGGGGCCAAGGGGAATTTGAGCCCAAAGTTATAAACTATCTTTCGGACGGTAAGGAAAGAAAGATTATCAACGGTGTGGCGGTAATATCCACAGCGGCACCCGGCAGATTAAAAGGGATAAAGGTAGAGATTGACGATGATAAAGGTTTCGTGGGGGTTTCACGTAAAATAGATGTAAGGGCATTTGATAATAATTATAATCCTCTGGGAGTCGATTATTCGAGGGTAAATCTTTCACTGAAATCAGGAAAGGGAACCTTCAGCGGAATGAATTTTATTCCCGCCGAGCCCGGAAAGGCCGTAATAGGTGCCGAGTATTTCGGAATCACTTCGGAAGTAACTTTAAGTGTTTCGGAGGACCTTTCGGGGGATGTCACCGCGGACAAGCTTAACAAGCCTTACGAGATTGAAGGCGTGAAGCTCTTTGTACATGGCGGAATCCGGCCCCAAAATTATACATTGTTAGATAAGATTGCAATAAACAAGATTGGCAGCCTGATAAATAATAACTATGATTTATCCTTATTTACAGGGGATGTGGATTCAAGATTGAGTGATAATATTGAAGGGCAAATGATTTCTGCGAAATCCGGGTACGGCTCCGTAGAGCAGGGGGACAGTTTGATAATAAAATTAGATAATTCAAAAGACGGTATAAGGCAGACGGATTTTGCACAGTGGCCCTGGTTGCAAAACCTGGTTAATACCACGAGTAAAAAGAATATATTTGTAGTGATGCCCAAGCCTATATTTGGCAGCGGCGGTTTTACGGACAAATTAGAAGCGGATTTGTTGGCGGATACATTGGCAGGCCTGTCCGAAAAAGGAAAGCGGGTATTTGTTCTCTATGAGGGAGGGGATATTTCCGTGGATATGATTGACGGTGTGAGGTATATTTCAACAGGTGTTTATAATAGTGATGTTTCGGGGGATCCGCAGGAGATATTTAAATATATGGAATTTAATATCAGCGATGAGGAAGTGACGTATCAGATTAAATCCTTATTCGAATAGTTATATTCTTTTGATTGTTGCCAAAAGCAAAATGGCAAAGCATATTACGGCAGCAATTAGATAAATTCGAATAGTTATATTCTTTTTATTATTGCCAAAATCAAAGTATTTTTTATTTGATATAGAAATCCTCCTTCTAATCATTTAAAATAGAAGTATATATACTTTATAGGGATAATTGGAGGGGGATTTTATGCATAGAGAATATCGTTTGACGGAAGCGCAGCTCACCGGTACATGTGATGCCGAAGATTTGCCTTTTGAAACTACGGAGGATTTACAATCATTAGAAGGAATTATCGGACAAAAAAGAGGTGCGGATGCACTGACTTTTGGCCTTAAGATAAAAAAAAGAGGCTATAATATTTATGTAGCGGGCACAAGCGGTGTCGGCAAAAACAACTATACCGGTTCGATTACGGAACAGTTCGCCGCTAAATTGCCCATACCTTATGATTGGGTATATGTATATAATTTTAAAAATAGTGACCGGCCGAAGGCCTTATGCTTGGAGCCCGGTATGGGCAGGCACTTTAAAAACGACATAGAAGGCATGGTTGAAAAGCTAAAAAAAACCATCCCGGAAGCATTTGAGCGCATAGAGTATGAGACTAAAAGGAATGAGACATTTAAAGTCTTTCATCAGGAAAGACAGGAAATTGTGCAGGAATTGAATGAAAAATCAAAGGCTTTGGGGTTTATGTTTACTACTACGGACAAGGGAATTATGACAATGCCCCTCAAAGAGGGCAGGCCTATGAGTCAAAAAGAATACGGAGAATTGTCAAAAGAAGAAATAAATGAAATAATGGAAAGATCCGGTCAGTTGAATGTGCAAACCTTCGATATGATGAAAAAGATCAGAGAATTAGAGGAACAGTTCGCAGAGGATATCAAACAATTAGAACGGGATGTTGTTTACGATATTGTCAATCAAGATATAAACAAGCTCTGTAAAAAGTATGGAGATAGAAAACCCAATACGGAATATATAAACGACCTTGAAAAAGATATTATGAATAATGTGGATTATTTCAAATCCAAAGAAAAATCTCCGGCAGACCCGGGTGAGAAAATACAGTTTATGGGAATAACGATGTTTCAAGGCCAGGATTTTTTTAATAGATATAATGTAAATCTATTTGTCGATAACAGTGAATTACGGCATGCACCCGTCATAAAAGAATCCAACCCTACGTTTAATAATATACTGGGCACTATAGAATATAAGAGCTATATGGGTATGCTCAAGACAGATTTTATGCAGATTAAGCCCGGAGCATTGCATCTGGCAAACGGCGGTTTTTTGATATTACAGATGAGGGGTATATTGAATAATCCGGTGGCATGGGAAGTATTGAAAAGAGCGCTGGTCACGGAGGAGATCAGTATTGAAAATTTGAGCAGGCAGATGGGTTATTTGGTTCCGTCAACCATAAAACCGGAGACAATTCCGTTAAATATTAAAGTTATATTGATAGGGGACCATTATACCTATAGCATACTTTATAATTATGATGATGAATTCGGAGAACTTTTTAGGGTAATGGCGGATTTTGATACTGAAATGGATAGAGATTCGGAAAATGTCTATAAGATAGCACAGTTCATAGCTACTCATTGTAAAAAAGAAGGGTTAAAGCATTTCGACAGGGTTGCAGTTTCGAAGGTGGTGGAATACAGCTCAAGATTAGCGGAGGATCAGCATAAACTTAGTTCCAGGTTTAATAGAATTGTTGAGATATTATATGAAGCGGATCTGTGGGCAGGGGAAGACGGCTCTGATATCATCGGGGAAAAGCATATCCAAAAGGCTATTGAAGAAAAAATATACAGAAATAATAAATATGAAGAAAAGCTCAAAGAGATGTTTTTAGACGGCAGTTTATTGATTGATTTGGATGGCAAAAAGGTCGGGCAGATTAACGGATTGGCTGTCATAAGTACGGGTGAATACAGTTTTGGTAAACCCACCAGAATTACAGCTTCCACCTATAGCGGGGAATCCGGAATCATAAATATTGAAAGGGAAGCAAATCAGAGCGGCGGGATACATGACAAAGGAGTTCTTATCCTGAGCGGATATTTAGGCGAAAAATATGCCAGGTTTCAACCCTTGGGTTTGACCGTAAGCATCGGTTTTGAGCAGAGCTATTCTTTTATAGAGGGTGATAGTGCATCCAGCACCGAATTATATGCTATTTTGTCCAGTATATCCGAAGTGCCTATTAAACAACATATTGCGGTAACAGGGTCTGTCAATCAGAAAGGAGAGATACAGCCCATCGGGGGTGTCAATGAAAAAATCGAAGGTTTTTTTGAAGTGTGTAAATTAAATGGCTTGACAGGGGAACAAGGGGTGATAATACCAAAACAGAATATTAAAAATCTGATGTTGAAGAAAGAAATTATAGATGCCGTTAAAGCCGACAGGTTTCATATATATGCCGTCAGCCACGTTGATGAGGGTATAGAAATATTAACAGACATGGAAGCCGGTACTCCGGATGGGGATGGAATATATCCGGAAAATACGATAAATGGGTTAATAATGAGGAAACTTGAAAAAATGGCCTATATTAAAAAAGAGAATAAACTGATAAGAAAAATAGATGACATAGTGAGTGACATGGGGGCTAAAGAAAAATAAATTTAAAGGATAACTTTAAATGTTATCCTTTATACATCCGATAAATTGTTTTTCGGTAATGATATATTCCACGGGGATATCATGGCAATCGGCGGGTACTTTATCAATCATCTGCATATCAAAAGCTATTGATACGGTTACGGTTTTTTTAGATAATCTAGGCAAAAACCTGTCATAATAGCCTGCGCCATGACCTACACGGTAACCTTTTTTGTCGAAGGCTACGCCGGGCACGATAACTAAATCGAGTACGGAAGGTTCTACAGGCCTTGTGGTCTCTTTTTTAGGCTCCATGACTCCGAAATTACCTACTTCTAAATCATTATCAAGATCCTTTAATTCCGAGACGATCAATTCCTTGGTTTTATGTACCGTCAAGGGGACGAACACTCTTTTTCCTCTATTCATTAAATCGTCAATTATAGGCTCTGTAGAAACTTCATTTTCATTTTCAAGGGTAATGTAAACCATGATATTATCTGCATTTTTGTAGAAATCCTTTTCTTTCAGTATATTAAATATAGCAAGGCTTTTTTCCCTTACTACGGTTTTAGAAAATTTTACTTTTTCCTGTAATATGGCTTCTCTGATTTCTTTTTTCAACAAATTACCTCCTTAATCTATTGTTTCATTTTATTATATCATCATTATGTATATAAAAAATGGATATTTAATAAAAAAATCAGGTATTATTTTTGGTAATAAGTTCAAGTAAATTCGATTGAAATAGACTGATATTTACTGTTATAATAATATTGATTTGTTTTGTTCTTTAAAGAAGGAAAATATAATTATATGTCGAAATATATAAATAGTTAATTGGGAGTTGGTAGCTTTGATTGAATTACATAATGTAACCAAGACATATTTAAAAGGTGTACAGGCATTGGTAAATATAAACTTAAAGATAGAGAGGGAAGAGTTCGTATTTCTTGTAGGCCCCAGTGGAGCCGGTAAGACTACCTGTGTGAAACTGATTTTGAAAGAAGAAAAGCCCACGGCGGGAAGTATTTTCATAGACGGGCAAGATGTGACAAAGCTTTCAAGGCGGAAAGTTCCATATCACAGAAGAAATATCGGGGTTGTATTCCAGGATTTCAGGCTGCTCCCGAATAAAACCGTATACGAAAATGTAGAATTTGCAATGCAGATCATAGAGGCGACATCAAAGGATATCAGAAGGAGAATCCCGATGGTATTGGGTATGGTTGGATTGAGCGATAAGGCCGCTTCATACCCATATCAATTATCCGGCGGAGAAAAACAGAGGGTTTCAATTGCCAGGGCTATTGTAAATAATCCTTCCATATTGATTGCCGATGAACCGACGGGGAATTTAGATCCGGAAACAGCCTGGGAAATTATGAAAGTATTGAAACAAATAAATAGACGGGGTACAACCGTTATTATGGCCACCCATGCGAGAAACATCGTAGATACAATGCAGCAGCGGGTAGTTGCTCTGGAAAAGGGAAGGATTGTCCGTGACGAGCAGAGGGGGGCATACGAATATGAAGGCTAGGACAGTTAACTATATATTCAGGCAGGGATTGACAGGGCTTTGGCGCAACAGGACCATGAGTATAGCCTCTATAGGAACTGTGGCGGCAACTTTGATAATACTGGGTTTGGTAATCATTCTGGTGTTAAATATCAGCAATTTGGCAGATTTGGCGCAGACGCAATTTGATGAAATACAGGTTTATTTAAAAGATGACTTATTTATTGCCGAAATAGATAATATAGGCAAAGAGATAAGGATGATAGAAGGAGTATCGGATGTCATCTATGAATCTAAGGAGGAGGCCCTGGAGAAATTTAAGGAAAGCTGGGGCGAAGAGGGGTATTTACTGGATGGTTTGGAAAAAAATACGCTGCCCAATTCATATATAATCCGGATGGATAATCTGGAATTGGCGGACAGTATTGTCAAGGATTTGGAGCCCCTAAAAGGAATAGACGAAGTTAAATACTATAAGGAAATTGTGGATGGGTTATTAAAAGCGGCTAAATTTGTCAGGGCTATAGGATTGACTATCATTTTAATTTTAATACTTGTTGCCATATTTATTATTTCAAACACCATTAAGTTGACTCTAAGTTCCAGAAGACAGGAGATTGGAATAATGAAAAATGTCGGGGCGACTAATTGGTTCATCAGATGGCCGTTTTTGGTTGAAGGAGTATTGCTGGGCCTTATCGGCTCAATTGTATCTATAGTAGTTGTCTACTATGGTTATCAATATGCTTTTAATGCTATTACCAGCAGATTTTACTTGATGCTCAGCACTTATATGGTATCTGTCGACGACATGATGAAAAAAACAGTATACATATTTGCGGTATTGGGTGTTGGTGTCGGAGCTTTAGGAAGTATATTTTCATTGAGAAGGCATCTGAAAGTATAATAGAAAAAATGTAATGGGGGACACGGTATGAAGAAAAAATACGGATTTTGTTCAATTATTCTTATCATGATGATTCTTACGTCATTATTTTCATTTGCGAACGATGCAACATATTATGATAATCAATTGAGGGAAAACAAGGATAAGCAAAAAAATATTTCCAGTCAGTTAAATCAGGTTAAGAAGCAGGAACAAGATTTAATTACCAAGATTCAAACATTAGAATCAAAGATCAGTGAATCTGAAGAAGAAATAGAATCATTAAAATCCAAAATTTCAAAGGCGGAAACCCAAATCGACATAACTCTGGGCAACCTTGAGGCAGCCGAAAAAAATATAGAAGGCAAACAGGATGTAATGGGCGATAGAATAAATGTTATGTACAGGAAAGGGACAGTGGGCTACGCGGAGGTATTGTTAAATTCCAAGGACGTTACGGAATTATTGACAAATTTGGATATGATAAAGAGAATAGTTGCACATGATGTGGAATTATTAAAAGAATTGAAAAAACAAAGGGATATCATAGAAGAGGAAAAGATAAGATTAGAAAATCAAAGGCGTCAGTTAGTCAATCTAAAAGCCAGCGTCGAACAGGAACAGAAAAGCCTTCGGGCTTCTCGCGGGGAACAGGAACGGCTGAGGGAGGATTTAGCCGAGGACAAAGTGGCCTTGGAGAAGATGCTGGATCAGGCAAAAAAAGAAGCGGACGAGCTTACAAACAAACTCAGAAGCCTTCAATCGAGCGGTGCTTATATTGGAGGGGTATTGCAGTGGCCTGTTCCGGGATGTACAAGCATAAGTTCATATTTTGGAAATAGGATACACCCGATTTTAAAGGTTCCTAAGTTCCATACGGGCATAGATATAAAAGCGTCTTCGGGGAAAACTGTAGTAGCAGCCGGTGACGGCAAAGTGGTAACTTCCGGAAACCTGGGGGGTTACGGTAAAACTGTAATTATCGATCATGGCGGCGGCATAATGACATTATACGCCCATAATTCACAATTATTGGTTTCTGAGGGTGACAGTGTGGTGAGGGGTCAAAAAATTTCGCTTGTAGGGAGCACGGGAGTGTCTACAGGTCCCCATTTACATTTTGAGGTGAGAAAAAACGGACAGTATGTAAATCCTATTTCATATGTAAAAGGTAATTAAGCGATTATAAATATCAAAAAATATC
>DASRMO010000144.1:0-2749 GCA_035647895.1 Clostridia bacterium | reverse complement strand
ATAATATTCATTGATATAGTGATAAAATTCTTAATCTTTAATTACTGTGTTTCATCGGGAGAAGTACAGGGATAGGCCGGGAACATAGAAAAGGTTCCAAAATGTGCCATTCTGAATGTAACGAAGTGAAATGAAGATTTTCATACGTTCCGTCCTTGGAATTTCCCTAATCCTCCCAAAGCTTGCCGAACCTGTCAATCATATATCTCCTCCTTGCCTCAGTCGCTTCATCATCCTTATAATATTTTCCCTGCCTTAAAACAAGCACATCGCCCTCTTTTAAATTTTCTTCTAATAAATTTTTATCTATATTTATAGTTTGATTATCCACTTCCAAAACCGCATAACCATCCTCATATCGATCAAGTATTATCATTTGCTCAGCTCCCTGTATAATATGTTTAGACTCAATTACCCGGTGCCCGTAAATATCTGTTGCACGATGGCACTTTATACGAAACAACGGCCACTGCCAATTATCCGGTGCCCGTAAATAGATGGCACTTTATACGAAACAACGGCCACTGCCGATTATCCGGTGCCCGTAAATAGATAGCACTTTATACGAAACAACGGCCACTGCCGATTATCCGGTGCCCGTAAATATCTGCTAAACCCGGTTTGCCGAATTTAAAACTGATTGTCCAATTAAGCCCCATTGTACTATATACCCCTTTATTTTGCTAATCCTCATTTTAATTTTAACACAGGAAAAACTAATTGTGTGATAATTGCCATTCTGAGCACAGCAAAAAATCTCGGACGGTTCAAAATACAGATCCTTCGCATTTGCTCAGGATGACAAAAAGTAAAAAAGTGCTTTTCCACACAATCTGGAAACTCTATGCTATTAAAATCTATTTTACCATTAATAAGCAAATATTGCCAAATATTAAAATAAGTTGCAAATAGGCAAATATTTTCAAATATCAAAATGAGTTGCAAAGATTATCAGCAATTGAAATCGCAACTAAATATATTTTTTGTCGGATGCCTAAATTATCTGTCTGTAGTATAATTATAATACAATTTAGGATTAAAGGATAATCTTTTGGAGAATGATTATATGAAACTGTTGAAAAAACAGCAGCAAAATGAGGTGATATTTTGGTTGATGAAAATAAAAGTGAAAATTATAAGTTTGTACAGAATAAAAAATGTGAATTTTTCCCCTGTCATAAAACAGATAATCCGGCAAAATTCAACTGCTTATTTTGTTTTTGCCCCCTTTATGCATTGGGAAACAAATGCGGCGGCAATTTTTCGTACACGGATAAAGGGATAAAGGACTGTTCTGATTGTACAATCCCCCACGACGAAGGCGGATACGAGTATATTATGTCTAAAATAGGGGAAATTATTAAAATGGCAAGCAAAGATAATTAGTCTTGACAAGTGTATATACACCTGTTATGATAATGTAAATATAGGAGGTGTTAGCCATGAATACCAAAAAATTAACCTTGGCTGCTTTACTTACAGCGATTGCAATTATTGTTCCTTTTGTCGTGTTTTTTAAAGTTTTGGTTCCGCCGTTTTCAGCAACGCTGGGCTCTCATGTGCCCATGTTTATCTCAATGTTATTAGGCCCTAAGGTTGCTATAATAGTAGGATTAGGCTCCGCATTAGGATTTTTCTTAAACCTGGGACCTCTAATCGGTGCCCGGGCTGCTATGCACATAATCGTCGGAGTTGTAGGTGCCGCACTTATTAAAAAAGGAGTATCATTTGGAAAAGTTGCGGTCATTACGGCGCCCATACACGGATTGCTTGAAATGCTTGTGGTGATGCCATTTGTAACTTTTGATGCATATAACTTGATCGTAATCACCGGAATCGGAACTATGCTCCACCATGCAGTAGATGCTTTTATCGCATATATTTTGATTAATATACTTAAAAAATCAGAAACAATTTCGGCCATTCTTACGGACAATAACTAAAGCCATATATTCGTCGTTTTTAAAATTGTATACCCCCGATTTAAAGAATCAATTAAAAGGAGATAGATCACTCTATCCCTTTTTTTATTTATATGGTTTCTTTACTTTTTTTCCGGCATCTGTTTCGGCGAAGGCGATTTCACAACAATCAACTCCAGAATTTCTTCATGATTATTTCTGACAATATTCATCTTGGTCTGAAAGGGTATTTTTAGTACGGTTCCCTTTTTATATTCATGCACTTCCTGTTCTCCCAGGCTTATGGACAATGTTCCCCTGAGTACGGTCATATAAACATTGGAATTCGAAAAATGCTCCGGGAGCCCTTCCCCCTTGTTAAAAATCATATGCAGGTAATGTACATTTTCATCCGAGATAAGCATCTCAATTGTTTTTTTACTGCTGTCCGTCATATTATAGACTTTTTCTATCACCCGAATTTCCCCTTTCCAATAAAGTTTTTATCTCATATATATTACCCACAAATAGTATATTTAACTATTGTAATTATTATTTTTTGGCACGCCCTGAGGGATTCGAACCCCCAACATTCTGAAGCGAAGAAAGAAGTAATAGTTTTTGTATGTATCATTAACCCATGATATGCTTGCAAAGTAGCCATTTTTATTTTTATCATTTTTGTATATTAGGATATATTTTGTTAAAATTGGCCCGCTGTTATATATTTTTAAGATGAAATTAAATTCTAAATTATCAATGCTAATTCTTACTAGGATTATAAAGGTAAATATATTAAAGGATTTTAATGAAAGTATAGAATATTTATTGACAGAATAGTCTATGGA
>DASRMO010000143.1:0-5415 GCA_035647895.1 Clostridia bacterium | reverse complement strand
TAAAACCATTCAGTTTTCAGTTGATTATAGTAATTATAACCGCAATATTGAGTACGGTATTTGCCACACTCGGCCCGAAAATTATGGGAAAAGCAACTACCGAGCTTTATGAAGGGGTTAAACGGAAAATACAGGGTGTGGGCGGAGTTGGCATAGACTTTGATTATATATTCAAAATATTGATCATCCTGGGCGTGTTATATGTAGCCAGTGCAATCTTTGCTTATATACAACAGCTTATTATGGCGACTGTCACTCAAAGAACGATGTATAATATGCGCAATGATGTAAATAATAAACTCTTTAAACTGCCGTTGAAGTTTTTTGATTCTCATACCCATGGGGAGATACTGAGCCGTGTCACAAATGATATTGATAACATAAGCCATACCTTACAGCAGAGTGCTACACAGCTCATCACATCGTTGACTACCCTCATAGGTATACTAATTATGATGCTTATAATCAGTCCCATCATGACCCTTATTCTGGTTATAACCTTGCCGTTATACGGGCTGGTGACAAGGGTGGTTGCTAAACATTCTCAGAAGTATTTTGCAGAGCAGCAGAGTATCCTAGGGGAGCTCAACGGCCATATAGAGGAAATGTATACGGGCCATAAAATAATCAAAGCGTTTTCCAGAGAGAAAAAATCCATAGAGCGTTTTGACAAGATAAATGATAGCCTTTATGATGCAGGTTTAAAAGCCTTCTTTATTTCAGGTGTGATCATGCCGCTCATGAATTTTATCAATAATATCGGTTTTATTTTTATCACCATCGGCGGCGGCATTTTGGTAATCAGAAATGCAATAGCAATAGGAGATGTCCAGGCATTTATACAATATTCAAAACAGTTTACACAGCCGATTGTTCAAACAGCCAACATAGCCAATATTTTACAGGCGGCTATAGCATCTGCGGAACGTGTATTTGAAATTTTGGACGAGGCGGAGGAGATACCGGATAGGGAAGATAGCAAAGTTATCAATATGCCAAGGGGAGAGGTTGCATTTCAGGATGTGAAATTCTCATACAAAGCAGAAGAACCCCTGATAGAAAATATGAATATGGACATAAGGACGGGTCAAACTATAGCCATTGTAGGCCCCACCGGGGCGGGTAAGACTACCATTGTAAATCTCCTCATGCGATTCTATGAAATAGGTGGAGGCAAAATTACTGTCGACGGTGTTGATATCAGGGATTTATCGAGGGTGCACCTGAGAAATATTTTCGGTATGGTGCTCCAGGATACATGGTTATTTAACGGGACCATAAGGGAAAATATAGCCTACGGCAATCAAGATGCCACGGAAGAAGAGATTATTCAGGCGGCAAGGGCCGCCCATGCCGACTATTTTATCAGAAGACTGCCCGACGGATATGATACAATGCTCGGTGAGGGGGCATCTAATATTTCGCAGGGGCAAAAACAGCTTTTAACGATTGCCCGTGCCATATTAGCCGATCCGGCCATATTGATTTTGGATGAGGCTACCAGCAGCGTAGATACAAGGACAGAAATTTATATACAAAAAGCCATGCAAACCCTTATGAAGGGCAGAACAAGCTTTGTAATAGCCCACAGATTATCCACGATACGCGATGCGGATCTGATATTGGTCATAGATAGGGGCAGCATCATTGAAAAGGGAACCCATGATGAGCTTCTGGCCCAAGAAGGTTTTTATGCAGATCTTTATAATAGCCAGTTTACCGGCAGGAAAAAGGTAATTTAAAAACGGTGCTCCTGAAGGCTCTCAATTTTGGGGAAGGTGGAAATAATGGCGGAACTTTGGGAATTATTCATTATGTTTTTTAATATCGGAGCATTTACCTTTGGTGGCGGTTTTGCGATGCTTCCGATTATACAAAGAGAAGTTGTAGAAAAAAAGAAATGGGCTACGGATGAAGAAATCATAGATTGCTTTGCTATCGGACAATGCACACCCGGGGTTATTGCAGTAAACACAGCGACTTTTATAGGTTATAAAAGAAAGGGTATCATAGGTGGGATTGTTGCGACAGTAGGGGTGGTGCTGCCATCTTTGATCGTTATAACTATAATAACAACATTCTTTAAACAATTCCAGCACTATAGAATTGTACAGTATGCTTTCGGGGGCATAAGGGTAGGTGTTATCGCACTTATTGCAAATACGGTATTTAAAATGCTCAAGCAGGTTGCAAAAAATTGGGTATGTATAGCAATATTCATAGTTGCATTTATATTTATAGCTTTTACCGATTTTTCTCCGATTATTATAATAGTTGCATCAATATTATTAGGCATTTTTAGGGGAAGGGTTAATGTCGAACCCGGGGGAAGTGATATAGAATGATTTATTTAAAACTATATCTGGAATTCTTTAAAATAGGCCTGTTTGCTATAGGCGGGGGCCTTGCCACTCTGCCGTTTATTAAACAATTGGCAGGGAAATACGGTTGGATCACCCAGAGCCAAATATTAGATATGATAGCAATTTCGGAGTCCACTCCGGGGCCCATAGGTATAAATGCTGCTACATTTACAGGTAATATAACAGCAGGGGTGCTGGGCGGTGTAATAGCGACTGCCGGGGTTGTAACCCCATCCGTCATAATTATATTGGTGGTTGCACATTATTTTACGAAATTCAGCGAAACACGGATTGTAAAATCGGCTTTTACCGGTCTGAGGCCGGCGGTAACAGGCCTTATTGCGGCGGTAGGTTTTGAAGTAGCAAAGGTGACATTGTTTAATATTGATAAGTACGAATCTTTATCTAAAGTCTTACCGATAGTGGAAATTAAAATTTTTTCGATATTGAATATAAAAGCGGTAATATTGTTTGGTATCCTCATGTTTTTGATAAATAAATATGAAAAACATCCTATAACCTATTTAGTAGGCGCTGCTATAGTGGGAATTATATTTAAATTTTAGCAGTGCCATCTCACGATAGATTTTATAAAAATTGATACTTTGAAAAAGGCTTGACATTGGTTTAAAATAAAATTATACTATTATTATATTTCAAAATGAAAACATGCTAAAAATGTTGACTAAGAACCAGTAGGAATAAGAAGACCCTAAAGAGAGTTACCGGTTGGTGAGAGGTGCGGGGGATATTATTCTGAATACATCTTATGAATTTCTTACCGAAAGGCTAATCACCCGGTAGGCTAAGACGGCAGCCTGCACCCGTTATAGTGCTAAGGTACTCACTGTTTTGTCGGTACCCGATAAGGTTGGTATTGTAAAATGCCAATAAATTAAGGTGGTAACACGGGAAATCCCCCCGTCCTTTGTGTATTTGTATATACGGAGGACGGGGTTTTTATTTTCAAATAGCCGGTTGCCATTACAAGGTTTCAAGATGCAGGGGATTTTATAACCTAAATTCAAATTTATACAACTAAGGGAGTGATGTTAGATGGAATCTGACTATGACTATTTGATTTTAAATTATAGATATATCAAAAACTATTTAATTAAACCGAAGGAGTGACTAAAATGTCAAGAGTAAAATTTTTTAGCGGGGAACAGATACCATTAGAGATGCATAAGGTGAGAATAGTACAGAAATTAGAATTACCGCCTGTGGAAAAGCGTCTTGAATATATGCGGGAGGCGGGTAATAACACATTTTTGCTCAGGAATAGAGATGTATTTATGGATATGTTGACGGACAGCGGGGTAAACGCTATGAGCGATAGGCAGCAAGCCGCCATGTTGGTTGCGGATGACAGTTACGCCGGTAGTGAAACCTTTTATAGGCTCGAAAGTAAAATCAGAGAAATATTCGGGACACAGTTTTTTTTACCCACCCATCAGGGGAGGGCTGCTGAAAACATAATATCGCAGGTGTTTGTCGGACCCGGCACCATAGTGCCTATGAACTATCACTTTACCACTACCAAGGCACATATTTGTTTAAACCAAGGCTCGATAGAAGAGATCATCATAGATGAGGGAATAAAAGTTACAAGTGATCATCCTTTTAAGGGAAATATAGATATTAAAAAACTTAAAGATACAATTAAAAAGTACGGCAGAGAAAAGATTGCATTTGTTCGAATGGAAGCAGGTGCAAACCTGGTGGGCGGACAGCCTTTTTCTCTTGAAAACCTGAGAGATGTGAGAGGGGTATGTGACGATAACGATTTATTACTTATATTAGACGCCAGTTTGTTGTCCGACAATCTATATTTTATTAAAGAGAGAGAAGAGCAATGTAAATCTATGAGTATCAGAGAAATAACTCGTGAAATAGCTGACTTATGTCATATCACTTATTTTTCCGCACGCAAATTAGGATTTGCCAGGGGCGGAGGAATATGTACCGATGATAAAGATTTATATACGAAAATGAGGGAATTTGTACCTTTATATGAAGGCTTTTTAACATATGGCGGCATGTCTGTAAGAGAGATGGAGGCTCTGACAGTTGGTCTTGAGGAAACTATGGACGAAGATATTATTAGCCAAGGGCCTTTATTTATAGAATTTATGGCAAACGAACTAGTTAAAAGAGGTGTCCCGGTTGTAACGCCGGCCGGCGGCTTAGGTTGCCATGTGGATGCTATGCAATTTTTGGATCATGTTCCTCAAAGCGAATATCCTGCAGGTGCACTCGCAGCGGCATTATATATCGCAAGCGGTGTCCGGGGTATGGAAAGGGGCACTATGTCGGAGCAAAGAAATCCCGACGGTATCGAACCCCTTGCTAATATGGAACTATTGAGGTTGGCTATGCCGAGAAGGGTATTTACATTGTCACAGGTTAAATATGCGGTGGACAGGTTAGCTTGGCTCTATGAAAATCGCCGTTTGGTCGGTGGGTTAAAATTTGTAGAGGAACCCGAAACATTGAGATTTTTCTTCGGAAGGCTGGAACCCGTATCCGATTGGCAAGAAAAACTGGCCAAAAAATTCAGAGAAGACTTTGCAGATAGCTTATAAATAAAATTGGCGGCGGCAATCAATATTGTGTTAACAGGGATTGAAACCGAAAGCGGCAATGGTCAAAATTGGAGTCGCCGTTGGGGTCGGTGGATTTGCTTCAAGTCACAATCGAAAACCGCAATGGTCAAAATCGGAGTCGTCATCGGGGTCGGTGGACTTGCGCCAAATCGTTGGCGGATTTAATATTTTATTCAATCTAAGGTTCAGTTTTCTAAAAAATTAAAATATTATGGACGGGCGGTGGGGGAATTGATTATCTACCGCCCATTCTATTTAATTGTTTAATATATCACTTACATCATGATAAATGAACGAATAATCAACTTATTATTTCCGGATAGGCAGTGTAAACAGCGTTTACGGGGAGACCGGATAAACATAATAATTATTTGATTGTAGATTATTAACTATTGATTTTCAGAAGTTAATTGTATAATATATGATTTAAATATAGAAATATAGAT
>DASRMO010000142.1:0-3513 GCA_035647895.1 Clostridia bacterium | reverse complement strand
GAAGGTGGTGGACCGCAGCAAAGAAACGGTGTAGAGGTTGATGAAATCCTGATTTTGAAAATAGGTGACGGGGATATGGAAGCCTTTGATAAATTCTACCGTGTTACCGAGAGGATATTATATGCTTATATACTATCCCTGGCAAGGGACCACGATATAACCTTGGATATAATGCAGGATACCTATATAAAATTGATATCCGCCGCTCATCTATATAAACCGATGGGCAAACCCCTGGCTTGGCTATTTACCATAGGGAAGAATATTTTCTATTCAAAGATGAGAAAAAGCAATAAGGAGATAAAATTAGATGCTGTAGAAATCTCAAACGATGAAAGGTTTTCCTATATTTCGGAAATTGAAGATAGAATAGTTTTAGAAGGAGTGCTGGAACTTTTGACGGAAGAAGAAAGGGAAATTGTGATGTTGTATGCGGTGTCCGGAATGAAGCACAGGGAGATAGCGGAACATCTTGATTTAAAATTATCCACGGCTCTTTCAAAATATCACAGAGCCATAAAAAAACTGAGGGATTATCTTGAAGGAAGGGGGTTGAAATCATGAGAGAAGAGGAAATATTGAGAAGAATAAAAAGTTCTATCGACCAGGCAGACATCAATCTGCTGGAAAATATAAAATCTGCAGATATTCCTAAAATGGCGAGGCATGACAAAATTACAAAACAAAAATCAGATAGGAAAATAAATAATATTTATCTGGCCGTAGCATCATTGGCGGCATCTCTCATCATTATATTTGGGACCTGGTATTATCAATTCAGAGTCCCCGACAGCTATGTTTATTTTGATATAAACCCCAGCATTGTGATTACTACGAATAGGAGGGAAAAAATCATTGATATCACCGCAAAAAACATGATAGAGGATTCCCTCCTTGCAGACATCGATTATAAAGGAGAAAAGATAGATTCAGTCGTGGAAGAAATCATTAAAGAGATGTATGATTTCAGATATTTAAGATCCCCGGACGATTATCTGCTCTTATCCGTGCATAACAGAAACCATGATAGGCAGAGTGCCCAGCAAAAAAGGATAAGTGCCCTGATACATGACTACATGGAGAGGGAAAAGCTTGCTCCGATTATGCTCACTCAGGACCTTCATGTGACCGATACATTGGAAAGATATGCCGCCGAATACGGCATTTCATTGAGCAGAATGAACTTTATCATGAATATAATCAATTTAAATCCGGAACTTGAGGTCGATGAGCTGGTAGATTTATCGTTGAAGGAGTTGGTCATACTGGTTCAATTCATGGAGTTGGATTTGAAGAGCATAGTAGAATTTGACGATTATGCAAAAATACCGGAATATCGCCCCAAGAAGGAGCCCGGCGAAAATGATATCGACAAAAATGATTTCGGTAAAAATGGCACCGGTGAAAATGGTAAAATTGATGAAAGTGGAGAAGTTAAAGGGGACGATGAGAAGGGAACCACCGGTGAAACCACATCGAAACAAGATTTTATTTCCCTTGATGAGGCAAAAGATATAGCTTTATCTCTGGCTGAAGGGGGTACCATTGTCAAGATAGAGCTGGAGGTCAAAAAGGGTAGAGCAGAATATGAAATTGAAATAGTCAGAGGTAATAAAGTTTATGAAATAGAACTGGATGCATACACCGGCAAAGTTTTGGATTTTGATGTTGAAGATATTGATAAAGGCAAAGAGGAAGCGAGCAGCGAGGCCGTATCCGGACAAGACCTTATTTCGGCCGATGAGGCAAAAAGTATAGCCTTAGCCTTGACCGAGGGGGGCACAATTATTGAAATAGAATTGGAGATTAAAAAGGATAAGGCAGAGTATGAGATTGAAATAATGAAGGATAATAAAACCTATGAAATAGAGATAGATGCCTATAGCGGCAGGGTTTTGGATTTTGATGTTGAAGATGATTAAAATTAAAAATCAAGTTTGATGCAATAGAACCTGACCCTTGAAATAGAGATAGATGCCTATACCGGCAAGGTTTTGGATTTTGATATTGAAGATGATTAAAATTAAAAATCAAATTTAATGCAATAAAACCCGACCCTCATGAGTTATATGAGTAAATGGAAATGAAAAACAAAGAGGGAGGGGTTTATGGTGAAAAATAAATGGGTGCCTGTTTTGACCGCAGTACTTTCTTTGGTTTTATTAGTATCTGCGGTATTTGCTCTTGACAGCGGGTTAATTGGTGCGGCAAAGCGGAATTTAAAAGAGGGTAGTAAACAGGGTTCATATCAGTCTGTGGACGATGGGACTGAGATGAAACAGGATTTGAAAGCGAGCGACAGCAGGGGAGAATATCCCGGTACAAAGGATGCAGAATCAGTGAAACAAAATTTGGAAAATGGCAGTGATCAAGGAGAATACCATGAGGCAGACAATACAAAATCAGCGGGACAGAGTTTGAAAGAAGAGGGTTTAAAAGGAGACGGCAATCAAGGTGCAACTTACGAAAATATAATCAGCCCTGTGGAGGTTTTTGACAAATATATGGCAAAATATCCCGGTACAAAGGTTAAAGAGGTAGAATTAAAATCAAAAGGCGACTATTATGTATATGAGATAGAGGGATACGATAAAAATAATAGATATGAGCTGAAGATTCATTCTACAAGCGGAAAAATTTTAAAGGAAGAGGTAGAAAAAAATGAGGGCAGCTACGGAAAGATTACCGGGAAGCACCTTGAAAAAGTGCCGGATTTAGTGACATCTGCTTTAAAGGATGCGGGAAAAGGGGCAACACTGCACGAATGGGAAGTGGAATTTGATGACGGCAGGCCTGAATTAGAAATAGAAATAAAAATCAAAGAACAGAACAAAAAGATAGAGTACGAATATAATTTAGAAACCGGAAAATTGATTGAAAAAGAGGTTAAGAAGATAAAATAAGGTGGCTAGGGTAAGTGGCTAGGGGACGCTTTGTTTGCCATCTTCGAAGGTGGCTGGTGTCCTGGCAAATTTATTTGGTGCCGGGATTTTTTATCTTAGGCGTTGGGACATCCCGGATGTTTTATTTTAGGCGTTGGGACATCCCGGATGTTTTATTTTAGGCGTTGGGACACCCCATGACAGTTTCAAAAACTTTTCCGAAAAAATCAGTTGACAAATCAGTCTACAAGATATAGACTAAGATTGACAGGTCTACAAAACACAGACTACAATCAACAGGATTTATAAAATATAGATTATAATCAACAGGATTTACAACCCAAATTCCCGGAATTTATAACGATATCTGTTTGAGAATTCTGTAATATCAAGGCTCCGTGGGTATCGGCACAAAACCCATCGTTATAATTATAATGTTTATAACGAGGAAAGTTCTCAGCATTTGCGGGGTTTGCGGGGTCTTCCTCGTTACATAGTCCGGGAACTTAGGTTACAAAATACAAACTACAATCAACAGGATTTATAAAATATAGATTATAATCAACAGGATTTACAACCCAAATTCCCGGAATTTATAACGATATCTGTTTGAGAATTCTGTAATATCAAG
>DASRMO010000141.1:0-3625 GCA_035647895.1 Clostridia bacterium | reverse complement strand
AGATATTTATGTTGAAGATACTAAAGGTACATATGCATACAAAGAAAATATTGATTTAATGTACTCTAACATTGCCGAAAAAGAAGATTATAAACTACTTAAAAAGATTGCTGTGAACGTCAAGTAGTATTTTACGATTTTTGATAAATAAGTTTTTACACCTAATTACTTCCAAATATGGAAACTCTGTATTTCAATCTGTAACTATCACCGGCTAAATGAATTACTGAGTATTCCAGTGACACAGAGCCACGATTCCGGTAAAATGAGAGCCATGATTCCAGTGGCACGGGGCCACTTTAATTTTGCCTGATTGATAATTCTTGGAATCATGTATATTTGTCAAGGCTTTGCCGCTGCAGCGGTGCGTAGCAGCCTTTATAAATATACATGATTCCGATAAACTCTAAAGTGAGCAAAGTCAAACGTAATTTAACCGGCTCCCTATGGCCGTACAGGCGGCTCAATAAGAGCCGGAATATTCAAGAGGATAGATTGTCAGTCCTATATAGGAGGATAAATTGAAAATCCCAATTTTACCAGTGCAATACCATATTTACATCTAGTATAATAATATTTAGATTATGGGCAACCGAGGTGGTAAATATGGGCAAGCGTTATAATAAACTCGGCATAAATCTGCTTATCCTTTCTACGGCAATAGCTTTTTCACTGTATATTACATATTTATTGGGGAATTATCATGACTATAGTTTAAAAGCAGATAACAATCCCTCGATAAGGGCTGATGATGCAACACGTGAACCCGCATCATACGAAGGAAGCATGGATGCAGCAGGCATAACATCAGCTATATCACCCGCAGAGGAATCGGAACCGGGGGATATTCATGAAGGACAAGATATAGAAAGCGATAATGATGATATTGATAATGCAGGTGCTGATATAAAAGATACAGAGACAAAAGAAATTGAAACCGCTAAAGAAATCCAATTGGGAACCGAAACGAAAACCACGGTAAAAAAGCCAAAACAAGGGGAAATTGAATCCGAATCGGAAAAATTACAGACTATGGGGATTGCCGGTGATGGAATCACAACTTCCGGTAGCGGTGATGGAATCACAACTTCCGATAGCAGTGATGGAACCACAACTTTCGGCAGCGGCAATGAAACTACAACTTCCGGCAATAAACAACAGAATGATGTAAATTCGGACGGAACCTTAAATAAATACGTTCTGGATATAATCAAAACCTATAAGATAGGTGACTATCCATATCTTTTAAACAATGATTATCAGAACTACAATGGGGTTACGGAAAATCTATATTATGATGGGAAACTGTTATTAAAGGCCGACCCTAATGGCAATAGGGCAAGTTACTGTACCGGTATAACCTTTGAGGTGTTTTTCAAGGCGATGCAAAACAGGAATAGGGATTTAGGAATAGATATAAATAATTTCAACGGAATGAATAAAGAGGAGTTATATGATTTTGCACTTACCTGGTATGTGGCTAAGGGGCCGAAGGATATAAGCAATATGGCACTTGCCATGGAGAAATATGGCGTAGGGAAAAGAATACATAATATGGAGGAATTAAGGTCGGGAGATTTTATAGATTTCAGCAGGGAAAACGATACGGGGCATAGTGCAGTTTTTATAAATTGGATCAGAGCAAAGGATACAATAATAGGATTTAAGTACTGGTCGAGTCAAGGCTCTACTAATGGCATAAGCTACAAGGAAGAATACTTTAATATAAAAAGCAAGGATGGAAGTAAATATGGCAATGTTATAGCAGATAAATTTTATATGGGCAGAATAGACCCGGTAAGTGAATACAAAGGATTTAAGTAGAGTTGAAACAGGGCGGATGTGCCCTGTTTTTTAATATCAGGGGCGATGTTTCGATTGTCATCAAATATCCTGTGGCATTGTAAAAAGATGATAACCGAAATGTTTTCTTGCCATCTGATTTCTCTAATTTTATTAGGAGGTTGTCGTGAAATAGGTTATTGTGTTTCCATGTCCCCTGAAAAGCTAGCACTGAAAAGCTGGCAAACAAAGCATTCTCTTGCCATTTCTTGAAAAGCTGGCAAACAAAGCGTCCCCATGCCACCCATGCCACCTTTTAAAAGCATTCCGGGGATTTAAGAGCCATTGGATATTCGAAATTTAGAAATAAAAAAACAGCAGGTATAACAAGTGGGAATAAAGGAAGAATATACCTAAGGATAAATATTAAAATACGGGAGAGAAATCATGGCACATAAATCACAGATTGGAACAACAATCATCAGAAAAGACGCATGGGATAAGGTTACGGGAAATGCGAAATATACAGGGGACATTCATTTTAATGAAAGCCTGCATGCTCGGATACTTACATCCCCCCGCGCCCATGCGCTCATAAAGAAAATAGATACCACCAAGGCCGAGGCTGCCAAAGGGGTCAGAGCCGTAATAACCGGGGGGTTTTCAGACATACTTGTAGGCAGTATGATAGCCGACAGGGCACCCATCGCAAGGGATAGGGTAAGATATTCCGGCGAAGTTGTGGCACTGGTTGTGGCCGACAAGGAAGATGAGGCCTGGGCGGCGGTAAATCTTATAGAGGTGGAATATGAACCGTTGCCGATTGTAAATTCCATTAAAGATGCACTAAAAGAAGATGCCGTCTTGGTACATGAAGATCTCGGCATATATGCCCGCCCAAGCAAAGAAGTCTACCCCGTAGCTGATTCCAACATTTCTAATCATGTAAAAATCAGAAAAGGGAATATGGAATATGCTTGGCAGGAAAGTGATGTTGTCGTAGAATATGAATTTAGTATGCCCCAGGCAGATCATCTAGCCATGGAAACCAGGAATGCCAAGTGCCGGATATCACCGGAGGGCACAATCGATATATATACATCTACTCAGGCGCCTTTCGGGGTAAAGGAGCAAATCAGCAGTCATTATAATATTCCCGAAGGTAAGATTATCGTTCATACTCCTCTCGTTGGCGGCGGTTTCGGAGGGAAGGCTTCGGTTGCCGTGGAATTTCTGGCATATTTAGCGAGCCTTGCAGTTGGCGGGAAAATGGTTACGATAGCAAATACCAGGGAAGAGGATATCGGCACATCACCTTCGAAATTGGCGGCAGAGGGGAAAATCAAATTGGGGGCCACAAAGGACGGCAGGCTGACCGGATTGGAGTGCATTTATCACATAGATTCCGGCGCTTATGCGGATACCGGCCCCAATATGGCCAGGGCGGCTGCTACAGATTGTTCGGGCCCTTATAATATAGAAAATCTGTCCTGTGATAGTTATTGCGTATATACAAATCATAATTACGCAACATCTTTCCGCGGCTTTGGACATGGCACATCAAGCTTTGGTATGGAAATGGCTATGAATAAACTGGCAAAAGAACTGGGCATGGATCCGCTGGAGCTGAGAAAAATTAATTCAATCAAGGAAGGAAATTTATCGCCGACCCAAAACTTAATGACCCTCAGCAATACGGGAGATTTGGAAAAATGCATATCAAATTTAAGGAATATAATGAATTGGGATGAAGGAAATAAGACAAATACGGACAAGGGAACCATAATAACTAAAGGTGTAAGCTGTTTTTGGAAGACATCAAGTAGCCCTACTGATGCAGGTT
>DASRMO010000140.1:0-3510 GCA_035647895.1 Clostridia bacterium | reverse complement strand
TAATATCTGTTTATTTGAAAAGGGCTCATATGTTTATTGTTTTTCTTGAGAAATTGTAACCAGCGAAATCCGTATACCATTGAACAAATCAGTTGAGATTCAAAGTTTTCTAAAAATTCTTCCGACAATTGGATATCATTAACTGTGTTATTGAGCATATTGACTAATAAATTTCTAAATTGGATTTTGAGCCCTTTTCTTATCTCGTCTTCAAAATTATCGCTCTTAATTTTTTTTCGAGTTTTAGCAAACATATTACTTCTAAAAAACATATATTTTATGTGTTCGAACTGTTTTTGAAAATAATCTAAATTAATGTAAAAAACTGCAACAATTGCCCCCGGGGAAGCTCTGACAGAATGGATAGCTTTATTATTTACAAACCAAAAATCACCTTCTTTTACCAGTATTTGTTCGTAATTTGCAAAAACCTCAATGCAACCTTTAATGGGTATAAGTATTTCTGTAATGTTTTTATGCCAATGAATAGGATATTTTTCTATGGATTGTATTTTGATTGAGAAATGTAGGTTGTCCCTGAATTCAACTTTTTCTTCGTTCATGGAACCCCTCCTCACATCAATTAAATTATATCATATACAATAAAAATATTAATATAAAAATGAACGGTCTCTACTTCCGTGCCCTGTGCTTCTACTATTGCTTTCGGTATTTCCTCCAGTGCGGAATCGAAAATGTTAGGAATTTTAAAATTCCTATTCTTTTACCCATTGATTGAGATTGAGTAATTTAAATCCGCCGATACCTTCCCTGCCTATTTTTTCCCTGGATACTACGGATAAATTTTTCCTATCGGTTACTAATTCCTCCAATGGCACCAACATTTCCCGTTCTTCTTCATCCAAGGATTTTTTGGCTAAATCAAAAAGTATCAAAATATATTCATATGCTGTTTTAGAACCAAAATATGCATTAAATCCCTTATCGTATATACACCCCTTAATTTTATCGATCTGTTCTTCTTCTTTTCTCTGAGAAAAATTATATAAATATGCCAGTGCAATATCGCTATAGAATATTCCTTTGATTAAAGCAATGTATGCCAGGTTATAGGGATATGGCAGTGAATCCCCTACACGTATCTCTATATGGTTTTTTGCTCTGACGTCCGGAAACACCATATCCATGATATACTCTATCTCTTCTTCCGTAAAAACATATTTGTCCATGAGTTCCTCCACTGTTTTACTGCCCGTGCCGATAAAATTCCCGTCCTTTATAATCGCAACAGGGGGAACATTTAACATATATTGAGCATACTCCCTATAGCCAAAATCCTCTTTAAAAGAATTAGGCACAATACCACTTCTTCCTCTATCAACATTTGCCCATATCAAGCTTCTGGGACTGAATTTTTCATGAACCTCACCTTCAAATATGGGTGAATTGTCAGATATCAAATAAAGCATGGGACTGATAAAATTAGCTACACGAAATTTTTGAGTAAAATCATATTCATCCCCATAATCAATAAATACTCGTAATGTAGTCGTACCCTTCAGTATATTATAGGCATATTTCCCCCTCCCTTTAAAATAGTCGGATATATATGCATATGTTTTCCTTGGGACAAATGGTATATCTTCAACAGATGATTTCGGATGATATCCTATGCCCATCAATAATAGATTACGTTTTTCCAATATAGGTATTATATCATTCAGAAAACTGAAATAAATAGATTCTATCCCCTTCACGGTTTTGCAGGGCTCCATATCAATTTCTACCTGCCCGCCCGGCCCCAATATAATTTCCCTGTCTTCCTTAGATAACCCTATCAGATGGCCTTCTTCATAATTACCTCCATATCCCTTTAAAAGCAATTCTTGTAAAATACCTTCTATGCCTTCTTCTCCATAATATGTGACGGAATCCATATTATCTCTGTGGACGATAATATGCCCGAGCCCTACACCGATTTTAAAATCTTTTCTGTTTTTTTCTCCGCCTTTGATCAATGAAACAATGGATGCCAAATTTTTTTCATATTTCATATGACTTACCCCTCACCTTAAAATAAATTATAAATTATACCTTATTTCCTCTTACCCATAAATATATATGTTTACACATTTTTTTTAATTTTTATGCATAAATATTCAATCTTTATAATCCATAAAAAAAATCCCCGGAAAGTTCCGAGGATTATCTTTTATAAATTATAAATTGTTTTGTGCCTTGCAAGCCCTTATAACATGTCTTGCTAAAATAGAAGTAGTTACGGAGCCTACTCCGCCCGGTACAGGTGTTATCATTCCGGCTACCTTTTCGGCTTCTTCAAAGTCAACGTCCCCTACCAGATTTCCTTCCGCGTCCACATTAATACCTACGTCAATAACCGCTCCGCCTTCTTTTATAAAGTCTTTAGTAGCAAATTTTGCCCTTCCTATAGCTGCTACCAAAATGTCGCCACCCTTGGAAACTCCTGCAATATCTTTAGTTCTGGAATGGCATATAGTAGATGTCGCATTTTCCCTGAGTAATAATAGTGCCGCCGGCTTACCTATGACCATGGATCTACCCAAAACTACCGCATTACTACCTTCCAAAGGAACCTCATAATATTTTAATATCTCAACAACCGATACGGCGGTACATGGAGCAAAACCGGTTGCATCATCCTCCACCAATTTTGCGGCATTGATAGGGCTAAAGCAATCGATATCTTTTTCCGGTGCAATTACATATTTGATGACTTCTTCATCCAGCTGTTTTGGAAATGGTCTGAATACCAGTATTCCATTTACGGACGGATCATCATTCACCGCTTTAAATTCCTTTATAAAGTCATCTTGAGATATATCTTCGGGCAATTCTTTAACTTCTGCGTCTATACCTATTTTTTTAGACCTGCCAAGTGCTCCTCTTTCGTATGCCAAGTCGTCCGGGCTTGCACCAACTCTGACAATAGCAAGCTTTGGAGTTATTCCTTTTGCCTTTAGTTCTTCTACCTCTTTTATCAACCCTTCGCTGATCTTATCTGCTACGGGTTTTCCTTTTAGTATTGTTGCCAACTGCATACCCCCTCCTTAAATAATATTTACCACTGACTCACGACCGTAATCACGAGTGTTCATGGTGGATTATCAACTAAAATTCAGATAAATTTTACCTGAATTAAGTCTTCGTTTAAATATGAAGTGTGCCGATGATCTGATATTCAGAAGGTATATTGTACCCTGAAAAATCACCATCCAATTCTTCTTTATAGATACTCCATTTGGCTGATAAACCTGCTTCCTTAAAAGCATTTTCCATATACAGCATCATAATGCCGGCATCTAATAAAAGATCTTTTTTACTTACACCTTCCCCTCTTACACGTTCTATAACTTTTTTATATGTATTTGATGAATGCCACTGCTTTCCCTATACCATCCCCCGGCGATACTACCATCATTATAACATCTTTTCAGTCCTTTTACTAATTTTTCTTAATTCCGATTTTTGTTATTAAATAGAGTGATTCCATTTTTAGAATTCTATACT
>DASRMO010000139.1:0-3672 GCA_035647895.1 Clostridia bacterium | reverse complement strand
CCTAATATACGATTAACGAGCAGGGATTTGCCCACATTCGGCTTTCCGATTATAGCTACCTTGATAACATCGTCATCGCCATCATCTTCTTCACCAACTTCAAAGTGTTGTACAACCTCATCCAATAAATCCCCTATACCTAACCCTAATGAAGCGGATATTTCAATCGGTTCTCCCATCCCCAATTCATAATATTCATAAAAATGTTTTGATTGGTGCCCTGTATCTACTTTATTTAATGTGACTATTACAGGTTTTTTGGTTTTTCTGAGCACCTCTGCAATATCACGATCTACAGGCGTTAACCCTTCTCTTCCATCAGTTAAGAAAATTATTACATCCGCAATTTCTACTGCCAACTCTGCCTGTATTCTCATCTGTGCAGGTATCACCTCTTTTGAATCTAAATCTAATCCGCCCGTATCTATCAGGGTAAAATCATGTTTTAGCCAATCCGCCTCTGCATAAATTCTGTCCCTCGTTACCCCGGGTTTATCATCTACTATAGAGATCCTGCTTCCTAAAATTTTATTAAATAAAGTTGATTTGCCCACGTTTGGACGCCCTACGATTGCCACAATCGGCTTAGACATTTATTCCACCTTCTTTTATACCTCATTTTTCGAATTTAAAATTGCCTGTATAAACCTTTTACCTTCTACCTCGCTTATCTGGATAGGTACCCCCAGTTTTTCCTCTAATTCAACAACAGTATAATCATCTAAAAATATTTCTTCATCCGATTTCATCATAGATTGCGGAAGAATAATTTTATCACCCAAGTTTCTATCTTTCAGAGCATCGTATATATCCTGCCCCGTAATTAATCCGCTTACAGAGATATGCCCGCCAAAAAATTTGTTCTCAACACAAACCACTTCTATTTTTAAATATTCGACCCTTCCAACTAAATCATCACACATTTTTCTTATCAATTTATACGCAGCCTCACCGGTAACCACTATAATATGTTTATAAATTTTAAGTGTACCCGGCAATATTTCTAAATATTGATAGAATTCATGCTTAAATTTAACTACCAATCCCACTCCATTTTCTAGTTGTGGAAACCCTTCATAACTTCTATAGGTTGGAAAATCTTCGTCTGCTAATATATAAAATTCATCGGAAACATACACAAAATTACGCGCAATAGAATCTTTAAACTTTTTTTGCCACATCCGCACCTGTTCTATAACATATGATGCTTCTTCATCATCAAAAGGTTTTATCACCCGCAGCCCTTCCCTGTAAGCCGTTAAACCTACGGGTACAATTGCTACGCTGTCTATGCCGCCGGATAATCTCCCTAAGTCTCCGATGGTATTATCTAACTCTTCTTTGTCGTTTAAATCAGGGCAAAGCACAATTTGACAATTCATTTTGATATTATTCGCCGCTAATTTTGTCAATATATTTAAGATATCCCCCGCAAATCTATTATTGAGAATCTTTTTCCTGAGTTCTCCGTCAGTTGTGTGCACGGATATATTTATCGGGCTGATGCGATATTTAATAATCCTCCCTATGTCTTCCTCACTCATATTTGTCAAGGTGATATAATTTCCCTGTAAAAATGAGAGCCTGAAATCGTCATCCTTAAAATAAAGGCTTGGACGCATATCCGAAGGCAATTGATCTATAAAACAAAATACACATCTATTTTTACAGTTTTTAACCTCATCTATAATGGGTTTTTCAAATTCAATACCCAAATCATCGTCGTATTCCTTTTCTATCTCTATAATCCAATATTCTCCCGAAACCTTTAATATTTCTATCTCTAAATATTCATCCGCCAAATAATATTTATAATCAATAATATCTATAATCTCATTGTCGTTTATTTTAAGCAGTTTATCTCCCGCCTCTATCCCTACCTCTTCTGCTATGCTCCCTTTATAAACCTTTTTAATGGCATTTCTAATACATATTTCTTTCAATACCGCACCTACTTTAAAATAATTTTAATACCGAGCATTAACATTATATCATTACTGGGGGTTGGAAACCAGAGACCAATGTACCGGAAATTACAAATACCACATCTCGGTGTGATATGGGGCGCTTTTATTCAGCTAAAACCCTATTAACACCCCTTTTTAACATCCTCGACCAATTTTATAAAAAGATCGTATCTTTTCAGTATTCCCGATATTGTCAATGGCCTGCCTAATTTAATCAATCCTATACGCCTTGATATAAGGCCTCCTAATTTTACAGAAAAACTCAGCAGGGGAACTACATTTATTATCCGTATATCTCCCTTATTTCTACCTGCTAATTGAAATGCAAAATTATAAGCTATTTTTGTATATTCGGTACGATAAGGCCCCATCCCAAGTGCATATATTTTTCTTAGTTCCGTATCCGTACCCATATAAATAGGTATACCCCTATTTTCCTTCGGAGATTGATCATAATAGGGAGTATTCAATATTTCTTCCCCGGTCGGGACACGATCAATTGGCAGATATCCTACATGTATGGCTGATGCCACAATCGAAGAATGAGCCCCGCCATGGCAGCTATATATTATTTTCATTATTTTATCATCTTTTCTATTGATTTAATTTTATATGTTTAATCTATATAAAAAAATTTATTATGTTGTATATATCACTAAAATTTCCTCGTTATATAAATCAGAAAAACCCCCTAAGAGGTTTTTTAAAATATAATTATATTTACTGCTATAGAGCAAATATATTTCATTCAATTCCGTATCAATGCCCAAGTAATAAAAATTTCCCTCTTCATTATAGCTACTTACAATTTCCCTAAAGTTTCCGGGGATATCCAGTTTTAAATGTAGATATGCAGCCTTGATAGCTGCATGAGAATTTTTATTGAACACATATATGATTTTCATAAATATAATTCACCCTGACACATTAATGTTTTACAATAATATATGTTCCCATCCCTATATCATGGACAACGCTGCTGAGAATTTTAGCAATCGATTCTGATAATTCATCCAAATGTTTATTATCCTCAGCATAAAAAATCGGAACCATCGATCCCGGGCTTACCATATCTTTATTTATTGTTATAACCGCGACTATAAAGTCTTTTAGTTCAATTTGCATATATTACACCCTTTTTTTGTTCTTCCCTAATATCTGACCGACAACCGAATCTGAGGGTTTTCTTTTTGAGGTTTCTAACAGGGGGGTTCTTTTAACTGCTTCAATCAAGGCATCTATATCAACATCGGGTTTCATAACAACTATTGACATGACTATATTTCCATTTTCCGGATTTCTTTTTGCTATCGGTGTAAATTCGGGTTCATCCGCATCTTTACGTATACCCAGTTGATTAGCCGCATTATGCTGTATGGCTTGGCGTTGTCCTATATTGGACAGATATGTTACCGCATTCTCATCCTTGGGTATAATCTCTACGGCTAGCCCCCTGCTTAAAAAGACATCCCTTATCTTTTGTAGCCCGACATTTATAATTATAACCCCGTTAATTTTTAATACCGGCCCGTCAAATGAAATTTTGGCCCCTCTTACATCGGCTATATCGGCAATTTCCTCTCCGCGAATCATTCTTTTTATAAAGATATAAACAATTAATCCTGCAATCATGCCTGAAAATATGGACATATACCTGTTAATTTTAAAAATTATACAGATATATATTACGGTTGATGTAACCAAG
>DASRMO010000138.1:0-2666 GCA_035647895.1 Clostridia bacterium | reverse complement strand
ATTCCCATTGATGAGATAGCAAGAAAAACTGAAGATTTAAATCTTACAAAAAAGCAATATAATGGAAATGTTTTATTGAAACATGTATAATAAAGGAAAGGCGTGTAAGGGGAATAAATATGAACTCTGAAATTATAATGTATCAAACAGACGATGGTTTGACTAAAATAGAAACTACTTTTGACGGTGATACCGTTTGGTTATCTATTGACCAAATGGCAGAATTATTTCAGCGTGATAAATCTACAATCTCTCGTCACATAAAAAACATATTTAATGAAGGAGAATTGACACGCAATTCAGTTGTTGCAAATTTTGCAACAACTGCAGCTGATGGTAAAACATATCAAGTAGACTACTATAATTTAGATGTAATTATTTCTGTGGGCTATCGTGTAAAATCTTTACGAGGTACTCAGTTTAGAATTTGGGCAAGCAATGTTTTAAAGGAATATATGAAAAAAGGATTTGCCATGAATGATGACCTTCTAAAAAATAATGGCGGTGGAATTTATTTTGATGAATTATTGGAGCGTATTCGTGATATCCGTTCATCAGAAAAGGTATTCTGGAGGAAAGTATTGGATATCTATGCAACAAGCGTAGACTATGATCCAAGAACAGAAGTATCTACTTTGTTTTTTAAAACAGTACAGAATAAAATGCATTGGGCAGTTCATGGGCATACTGCAGCAGAAAAGATTTATTACTCCGCAGATGCAGACAAGCCTTATATGGGAATGTTTAGTTTTAAAGGAGAACAACCTAAACAAGCGGATGCATTAGTAGCAAAAAACTATTGTACTGAAGAGGAGTTGGTTGCATTAAACAGTATAGTTTCTGCTTATCTTGAATTTGCTGAAATGCAAGCAAGAAGAAGAATACCAATGTATATGCCAGATTGGATTGAGACCTTGGATGGATTTTTGAAATTGTCCAAGCATGAAATTCTAACCCATGCTGGAAAAATTAGTGCTAAGACAGCTGAGCTTAAGGCAAAAGAAGAATATAAGAAATATAAAGTTTTACATATGGAAGATGTTTCTAAAGTTGAAGAAGATTATATTAAGGCATTAGAAGATATGGAAATGAAATTACTAGGCGAACTAGATAAAAAATAAAAGTGCATTATGGCAATAATCGGAAGCGAGGAGAGGATATGAGAACGCCACAACAATTAATAAATGTGTTGGCAATGCTTGGTTTGGATTGTAAATGTATGGTAGATGTTTATATTAATTGAATTCACTTCTCCAGGAATTTATAGAAGACTGTGGATGAAAGGGACTATCAATGAAATATAGAACTGTCCGTCTTAGAATGACAAAACCGAAAGTGTCGTTTTGAACGCAAGTGAAGAATCTCGTTTTGTTCAGGGTGACAATTCTTGCATAGCCCGCCGTTTTGACTGTCTTGTTTTTACAATACACGGAAAATATGAGCCGGAAAAATCGGAACCAAGCCATGGGAACCGGTGCGGTGGTTTGTGCTGTTAAAACCATTATATCGCCCCCCGCGGCATTTTTATTGCCTTATATAAAAAAATAAAGGGAAAATAAATAGTTTGTCGAAATGAAATTTAAATTTTCAACTTTCGGCATTTTTATCTTGCAATAAATAAAATAATGTATTAAAGTAAGGCCTATATAACTTAATAAATAAAACGTTGTGTGAAATAGGAAAGGGGGGATTTAGTTGGGGATTTAGTTAAGAAAAAAGTGTTTATTTATGATACGACTTTGAGGGACGGTGCCCAGGCCGAGGGCATATCTTTTACGGTAAACGATAAAATAAGGATAGCCAGAAGGCTGGATTCTCTTGGCGTGGATTATATAGAAGCGGGAAATCCCGGTTCCAATCCGAAGGACATGGAGTTCTTCGACAGGATAAAGGAAGAGCCTTTGAGTCATGCAAAACCGGTGGCTTTTGGCAGCACGCGAAGGCCGGGAATAAAGGCGGCGGACGATGCCAATGTGAAGGCGTTGCTCACGGCCAATACCGAGGTGGTGGCCATATTCGGAAAAAGTTGGGATTTTCATGTCACGGATATCATAAGGACCACACCGGAGGAAAACCTCGATATGATTCGGGATACCGTATCCTTCTTAAAAGTCGAGGGCAAAAAGGTAATCTTTGATGCGGAGCATTTTTTCGACGGTTACAAGGCCAACAGGAGATACGCCCTAAGAACCTTAGAAGTGGCTAAAGAGGCGGGAGCAGACTCCCTGGTTCTCTGTGATACCAACGGGGGTTGTTTTCCTTCTGAAATAGCGGAGATAACAAGGGATGTGGCGGAGCGATTCGACCTGTCCATAGGCATTCATTGTCACAATGACGGAGGCATGGCGGAGGCCAACTCCATCGTGGCCGTGGAGGAAGGGGCCAACCAGGTACAGGGGACTTTTAACGGTTATGGAGAGCGCTGCGGCAATGCGGATTTATCCGTAATCATACCCAGTCTTCAATTGAAGCGGGGGATGGCCTGTATAAAGGAAGAGGGGATGCGGGAGTTAAGTGCGGCCTGTCGCTATATAAGCGAGATTGCAAACCTGCCGTTTAATGAGAGGCAGCCTTATGTGGGCAGGAGTGCTTTTGCTCATAAAGGCGGTATGCATATCGACGGCATCCAAAAAAGCCGGCACTCCTTTGAGCATATTGCGCCGGAA
>DASRMO010000137.1:0-2310 GCA_035647895.1 Clostridia bacterium | reverse complement strand
GACAGATATTTTTATATTTTTGCATGTTGATATCCTCCCTCATAAATGATTGCTGAATGACTGTTAAACCATTGTTAAAAATCGAGATCCTTCACGGGTCAAACTCATTCTGCCCATTTCAGGATGACATTTTAAAACAATTGTTAAGCCATTGTTTAAAACTGAGCCCATTCACGGAGCAAAGATATCCTGTCCGTTTCAGGATGATATTCTGAAACAGATGTTGAGCCATGGTTTAATAGTCATTATTAGTATGTTGAGGTGAAGATATTTATATACATATTTCCTTTACTCAATAATAACAAACATTCCTTTTGCCGAATCCTTTGTTACATGTTCTGCCAAGGCCGTAACTTCCACCTTGAAGATTTTGTCTCCAAACCGAATTTCAATGATATCACCAATTTCAACTGTGGTGCCGGCTTTGGCAACCTTACCGTTGATAGATACCCTGCCGCCATCGCAGGCTTCTTTTGCTGCGGTTCTTCTTTTTATAATTCTTGAATTTTTCAAATATTTGTCTAAACGCATAAATTCTCCCTCCTGACAAACAAGCATTACGTTTCTCCGATTCTTGGATATATGGAACATCTCATCCCGAGTACAGTTCCCTCATGGGTTAAGCCATAAAATTATTGCACCGTCTCAGGTTTTAGCATCGACAGATATGCAGTCCCTTCATAGGTTAAACCATAAAAAAGCAACCCCAATAACAAAGTAATACATTGCCAAGGGATTGCTAAAATTATAAATCCTTCTATTGCATACATGATACAACCAAAGTCTTCACAATTGAAATTGACGAAATTCCTGAGTACAGATATAACATTTTTTATGTATCGCAAATAATATACTCAATAATACAAAAGTTGAAATATTCACATCTGTAATGTGTGTTTTTTGGAACTATTTATTCATTTTCTCTTTAAATGTTTTTCCTGCTTTAAATACAGGTGCCTTAGAAGCCGGGATCTGAATAACTTGTTCCGGATTTCTCGGATTTCTGCCCTGTCTAGGTTTTCTTTCTCTGACCTCAAAGGTTCCAAAGCCGACTAACTGTACCTTATCCCCGGAAGCTAATGTCTCTTCTACAGTTTCAATAAATGAATTTAATACAAGTTCTGTATCCTTTTTTGTCAATTTGCTCTTCTCTGCCATTTTGGTAATCAATTCAGCTTTATTCATTTGTATTTCCTCCTTAATTGTATTTCTTCCCCAATTTTTAATACGTTGTATGGCTTTATTCTATCTTGATTTTAAAAGTCCTGCTTTATTATGTAATATATTATCGATTTTTCAATTCTTTTTCCTTTAATTTTTGTTCTGCCCATATTTCAGCTACATCTTCTTCCGTATCAGCACTTTTGTCTCCGAAAACATGGGGATGTCTAAAGATCAATTTATGACATATCCCATGCACCACATCCTCTAATTGAAAAGCACCCCTTTCCTTTGCTATTTGGCTATGAAAAATAACCTGCAATAACAAATCCCCCAACTCTTCTTCTAATCCGTCATCATCTTTCAGATCTATAGCCTCTATCACCTCATTGCTCTCTTCTATCAAATAAGGCTTTAGGCTTTCATGTGTCTGCTCTACATCCCAGGGGCATCCCCCTTTACTTCTTAATCTTTCCATTATTTCCACTAAATTATTCATATTGTAATACTTTTTTTCACCAATTTCAACCTTTGGGACGAAAATAGTTGTTAAATAATCAATCCAGTCTATTCTATCCAGTTCAAAGAGGGGAATTTTGACAATTTTTTGAATATCCGGTACCCCTGCTGCCCTTACAACATATATTTCCTGTTCATCGTCGTAGTGCCGCATTAACTGTAACTTTACTTCGGAGGCAACAAATCTGTCATACACCTGCGCAATCAGATTATTTATATCGGAGTTCGGTTTTTGCCTGCCTAATTGAAGCCCGTCCAACAATTGAAATCCTTCTATGGGGTCGATTCCCAATACCATAAATACGGCATCAACAAAACTCATGGCGGGATATACTTCATTTTTGATGCCTTCCTGTTTGCAGCCCTCTAAAATCAACTGTACACTGCTCTCCGCTACAAAAGGATGTCCGGGCACCGCATATAATACATCGCCCTTTTTTGCCTCTTTCAAAATATTCTCGGCAATATGATCATAGACTTCCTCAAATTTATTATAACCGCAATCATCATAAACATAATCAAAAGTCTTAAAATTTATTCCTTTATCTCTTAAAAAAGAAACCACCGGATGATTTTCCGTGCGTAAATATATATTGTTATGATTTTTTA
Organism: Clostridia bacterium; assembly: GCA_035647895.1. Lineage (GTDB taxonomy): Bacteria > Bacillota > Clostridia > Peptostreptococcales > Natronincolaceae > JAAZJW01. Next base: position 21 of record DASRMO010000137.1, on the reverse strand, counting down.
ATTTTTTATATACTGCTAGGG
>DASRMO010000136.1:0-13790 GCA_035647895.1 Clostridia bacterium | reverse complement strand
AGTGAACGTTCAACCTCCACGGTGAAGTCCACGTGGCCTGGTGTGTCAATAATGTTAATTTTATGGCCCTTCCATTGACATGTAGTGGCCGCCGAGGTTATCGTGATTCCCCTCTCTTTCTCTTGTTCCATCCAGTCCATCTGGGATCCGCCATCATGTGTTTCTCCTACTTTACGAATTTTGCCTGCATAGAACAGGATTCTTTCTGAAGTTGTGGTTTTTCCGGCATCTATATGTGCCATTATACCTATATTTCTTGTCTTTTCCAATGGAAATTTCCTTGACACAGTAATCCTCCTTTCATGCAGATCTGTAACCTTACAAAACGATAATGTATAAAAAATATTCTTTTAAACACTCCTTACCATCTGTAATGTGCAAAGGCTTTATTGGCTTCCGCCATCTTATGTGTCTCTTCTTTTTTCTTAATTGTTGCACCGGTTTCATTTGCCGCATCCATAATCTCTTTGGCCAATCTCTCAACCATGGTCTTCTCGCCTCTGGCTCTGGCATAACGCACCAGCCATCTGATTCCCAATGTCTGTCTTCTTTCCGGCCTCACTTCAATCGGCACCTGGTAATTTGCCCCTCCGACACGCCTCGCCTTGACTTCCAGCACGGGCATGATATTGTTCATCGCCTTTTCAAACACCTCTAATGCATCCTCGCCGGTTTTTTCATTTACCATTTCCAAAGCATCATAAACAATTTTTTGGGCAATTCCCCTCTTGCCGTCTAACATAATACCATTGATCAATTTTGTGATTACCTTGCTGCCATATATAGGGTCAGGTAAGACCTCTCTTTTCGGTACATTTCCTTTTCTTGGCACCTTTCTCTTCCCTCCTTGTAACAAATAAAGTTATTCATCGGTACTCGACAACCAATAGATTGCCGCCGTGCGCGTCTATATATTATACCCACACATAAATATATTTAAAATATATACGGTGGAATTTATAGCATTAACTTGCCGGATAAATCAATTATTTTCTGGCATCCTTAGGCCTCTTGGCACCGTACTTGGATCTTGATTGTTTTCTGTCGGCTACTCCGGCTGTGTCCAATGCACCCCTGACCACATGATATCTTACCCCGGGTAAGTCTTTTATTCTTCCGCCCCTGATAAGAACAACACTGTGTTCCTGCAGATTGTGCCCAATTCCCGGGATATACGCGGATACTACTATACCGTTTGTCAATCTGACCCTCGCTACTTTTCTCAGTGCGGAGTTAGGTTTTTTAGGCGTAACGGTATAAACCGCAGTACAAACTCCCCTTTTCTGCGGTGAATTGACATTTGATGTTGTTCTCTTTTTTAAAGAGTTCATTCCTCTCTGCAATGCAGGAGCTGCAGAAGTACGGGTTTCTTTTTCTCTTCCATGGCGTACTAATTGGTTAATTGTCGGCATATTTGCACCTCCTTTTAAAAATTTCAAAATAAATTATTATTCCAGAATTGCGGCTACGGCCGCGCCCACATTGATTCCGCAAGCCTTGCCCAGTTCCTCCATAGAATCCACGTAAATTACCTCGACATCCTTTTCTTTTGCGATCTGCTCTATATGTTCAACCAAATGTTTCTCTGCATCCTCCGACACGAATAGGGTCTTAACCTTGTTGTGGGTCAACGCTTGGGTAGTTTGTTTTATGCCGATAACTTTATCTCGTCCTTTTAATAAATTCTCTAACATAAAAAGTTTCCTCCCCTTTTAAATACCCGGGAGACGGTATCGCCCCCCGGCTCATAAAAAAGTCAACTTTATGATTAGCGCACACTTTAACATTTTAACACTTGTTAAAATCAGTGTCAACTATTTATTTGAAAAATACCTTCCGCCCAAATATCCAGGCGAAAATCAGTTTTCCTGTATTACCTTGTCAAATATTACATCTTCGATTATACCTACATCTCCAACTTCACTGCTAATTTCGTCATCATCTTTTTTCGTATCAAGTTCAATAGCTTTATACCTTTTCATACCCGTTCCCGCAGGTATCAGTTTACCTATAATCACATTTTCTTTGAGCCCGATTAAGTGGTCTTCTTTCCCTTTTATTGTAGCTTCCGTCAATACCCTCGTGGTCTCCTGGAAGGAAGCGGCAGATAGAAATGATTCCGTAGCAAGTGATGCTTTTGTAATTCCAAGCAAGGCCGGTTGACCGTCGGCCGGTTCCCCACCTTCGGCGATTACCCTGGCATTTTCCGTCTCATACGCAAATATAGAGGCTAAACTGCCCGGCAACAGGTTTGTATCGCCCGCATCTTCGATTTTAACTTTATTAAGCATCTGCCGTACAATCACTTCAATGTGTTTATCGTTGATATCGACACCCTGTAATCTATATACCCTCTGCACTTCCTTGAGTATATAATTTTGAACGCCTTCGATACCTTTTATTTTCAAAATATCATGGGGATTCACAGAACCGTCGGTAATTTCATCACCGGGCTCCAAGACCTCTCCATCCTTTACCTTCAGCCTTGAACCGTATGGAATGGTATAGACCATCTCTTCCCCGTTTTCACCCGTAATTATGACCTCCCGTTTTTTCTTGGTATTTATAACCTTTACGGTTCCGTCTATTTCGGTGATAATAGCGAGGCCCTTCGGTTTTCTCGCCTCGAACAGCTCCTCAACCCTGGGAAGTCCCTGGGTGATATCCGCACCTGCAACACCGCCCGTATGGAATGTACGCATCGTAAGCTGGGTTCCGGGCTCACCTATAGATTGTGCGGCTATGATACCTATTGCTTCGCCGACATTGACGGGTTCACCGGTTGCTAAATTCCTGCCATAACATTTTGCACAAATTCCATGTTTTGTATTGCAATGCAGAGTAGAACGGATGTAAACTGCTTTGATACCCAATCTGCATATCTCATCCGCCATATCTTCCAATATCATTTGGCCACTCTTGACAATTACCTCTCCGGTTTTGGGATTGAACACATCTTCCAGTGCATATCTTCCCACTATACGATCATAGAGCTCCTCTATTATCTCATTTCCATCCCTGAATGCCTTCACGAGACTGCCCTGTGTAGTTCCACAATCTTCTTCTCTTATTATAACATCCTGACTGACATCAACCAGCCTTCGTGTCAGATATCCGGAGTCCGCGGTACGCAGAGCGGTATCCGCCAAACCTTTTCTGGCTCCGTGAGTGGATATAAAATATTCCAACACCGTGAGCCCTTCGCGAAAATTAGCTTTAATCGGAATTTCAAGGGTTCTGCCTGTTGCATTTGCCATTAATCCACGCATTCCGCCGAGCTGACGGATTTGGTTTTTACTTCCCCTGGCACCTGATTGAGCCATTATAAACATATTGTTCATAGGGTCCAGGCCTTCCATCAGTGCATTGGTAACCTCCTCGGTGGTCTCATTCCAAGTTTCAATGACCTTTTCATATCTTTCTCCATCGGAGATCAAACCTCTTCTGAATGCTTTTTCATACTTATCCACTCTCTCTTCCGCATGTGATATGAGTTCCGCTTTTTCCTTCGGCACTTCCATATCCCCGACTGCTATTGTGATGGCACCGCGAGTGGCATATTCAAAACCTATCTGCTTGATATGATCGAGCATTATAGCTGTTTGTGTATTCCTATGTTTTCTGAAACATCTGTCTATGACTCTTCCCAATGTTTTTTTATCACATAAGAAATCCACTTCCAGCGAATATGGGTCTGCTGTTCTATCTACAAATCCTAAATCCTGAGGAATGTGTTCATTAAATATAAACCTGCCGACAGTACTTTCAACTAATTTTCCCCTGTCCTCTTTATTTACTTTTTTTCTGACCTTTACCCTGGCATGCAGGCCGACTACCTTGTTGGTGTATGCCATGAGCATCTCTTCATAATCCTTGAACATCATGCCTTCGCCTTTGATGCCCTTCAATTCTATAGTCAAATAATATGACCCTAGTACTATATCCTGAGTCGGCGTAGTGATCGGCTGGCCGTCCTTAGGTGCTAATATATTGTTGGTAGCCAACATCAAAAATCTCGCCTCTGCCTGAGCTTCTACGGACAGGGGCACGTGGACCGCCATCTGGTCACCGTCAAAATCCGCATTATACGCGGTACAAACCAAGGGATGCAGATTGATGGCTTTCCCCTCCACAAGAACAGGCTCAAAGGCTTGAATACCCAGCCTGTGCAAGGTGGGGGCACGGTTTAAAAGCACCGGATGTTCCCTTATCACATCTTCAAGAACATCCCAAACCTCCGGTTTCACTTTTTCTACCATCCTTTTGGCACTCTTGATATTATGTGCATAATTATCTTCAACCAGTTTTTTCATAACAAAAGGTTTAAACAGCTCCAAAGCCATTTTTTTTGGCAACCCGCATTGATAAAATTTCAATTCGGGACCCACAACTATGACGGAACGCCCCGAATAATCCACGCGTTTTCCGAGTAAATTTTGGCGAAAACGGCCCTGCTTCCCTTTTAACATGTCGGAAAGTGATTTTAACGGCCTATTTCCGGGGCCCGTGACGGGCTTACCCCTCCTGCCGTTATCTATGAGTGCATCCACGGCTTCCTGCAACATTCTTTTTTCATTTCTCACTATGATATCCGGTGCACTTAAATCTAATAATCTCTTTAATCTATTATTGCGATTGATTACTCTTCTGTATAAATCATTTAAATCCGATGTGGCAAAACGCCCTCCGTCCAGTTGAACCATGGGCCTCAGATCAGGCGGGATAACAGGAATTACATCCAATATTATCCATTCCGGTTTGTTCCCCGAACTCCTGAAGGCATCGACTACTTCTAATATTCTGATGGTTCGAATTCTCTTTTGCCCTCTGCTCTCTTTTAATCTCTGCCTCAATTCCTCGTATAATTCATCTAAATCTATATTTTTCAGGAGCTGCTTGACCGCTTCCGCACCCATACCGGCTTTAAAGCTTCCACTGCCATATTTCTCCACAGCCTCCATATATTCTCTTTCTGTTAAAACCTGTTTTTCCGCCAAATCGGTTTCACCCGGATCTATAACGATATAAGCGGCAAAATACAGTACCTTCTCCAAGGATCTGGGGGACATATCCAATATTAAACCCATTCTGCTCGGTATCCCCTTAAAATACCAGATATGAGAAACCGGGGCGGCAAGCTCTATATGCCCCATTCTCTCTCTCCTTACCTTGGATTTTGTTACCTCTACCCCGCAACGATCACATACTACTCCTTTATATCTGACCCTCTTATATTTCCCGCAGTGACATTCCCAATCCTTGGTGGGTCCGAATATTTTTTCACAAAATAATCCTTCTTTTTCCGGTTTCAATGTCCTATAATTAATAGTTTCAGGTTTTTTTACTTCTCCCTTGGATAATTGTCTAATTTTTTCCGGAGAAGCTAAAGATATTCTGATTGATTCAAAATTATTTAATTCGTACAAGGGGTTTCTCTCCCTTCTATAATAGTCTACTCAGTCTCTTTACGTTAGTGTCGGGCTGACCTAACCGACTATTTAAAAATCACCATAGGAATTAAATTTGTCCTTTAAATATTTTTTCTTTATTTTTATATTTTGTTCCGGATCTTCCAAATCCTCCTCCAGATCATCTAAATTATCCTCCGGATTTTCTAAATCCCTCTCTAAATCTTCCAAGCTATCTTCCGAGTCTCCCAAATCATCCTCTAAGGTTTCCAAATCGCTCTCCGAATCTTCTTCTATGATGTAATCCACATCCAAATCATTATCATCATCGTCAGACTCATCATTTCCATCACCGGATAATACAGCCGCCGGTTCAGTGATATAATCTCCATACTCCATATCAAGTTCGTTGTCTTCCTCATCCACGGATTCCTTAATTTCAATTTCAGCTTCCTCTTCCGTAAATACCTTGACATCCAGGCATAAACTCTGCAGCTCTTTTATCAGCACCTTAAAGGATTCCGGCACGCCGGGTTCCGGTATGTTTTCACCCTTTACAATACACTCATAGGTTTTAACACGTCCGATCACATCGTCGGATTTTACTGTTAAAATTTCCTGCAGTGTATGGGCGGCACCATATGCCTCCAGCGCCCAAACTTCCATCTCTCCAAATCTCTGGCCCCCGAACTGGGCTTTGCCCCCTAAAGGCTGCTGTGTAACCAGAGAATACGGCCCCGTGCTCCTCGCATGAATCTTATCATCGACAAGATGATGGAGCTTGAGCATGTACATGTATCCTACGGTTACCTCATTATCAAAGGGTTCTCCGGTTCTGCCGTCATATAATTTTACTTTGCCGCTCCTTGAAAAACCTGCCAACTCCAGAGCATCCATTATATCATACTCATTTGCCCCGTCAAACACAGGCGTGGCAATCTTCCAATCCAAAGTTTTCGCCGCCAACCCCAGGTGAACCTCCAGTACTTGGCCAATATTCATACGCGAAGGTACACCCAATGGATTTAATACTATCTCTAACGGAGTACCGTCCTCCAAAAATGGCATGTCCTCGGCAGGCAGCACCTTGGAAATAACACCTTTATTGCCGTGACGCCCGGCCATTTTGTCCCCGACGCTGATCTTTCGTTTTTTAGCAATATACACCCTTACGAGTTCATTCACTCCCGGCAGTAATTCGTCTCCGTTTTCACGGGTAAACACCTTGATGTCTACTATGATCCCGGATTCGCCGTGGGGTACTCTCAGAGAAGTATCTCTCACTTCCCTCGCTTTTTCTCCAAATATTGCCCTCAGAAGCCGTTCTTCCGCAGTAAGTTCGGTTTCCCCCTTAGGCGTGACTTTGCCCACTAAAATATCCCCGGAGCGCACCTCGGCCCCGACATAGATAATCCCTCTCTCATCCAGGTCCTTCAGAGCATCCTCTCCTACATTCGGAATGTCTCTCGTGATTTCCTCGGGGCCTAATTTTGTATCCCTAGCTTCCGATTCGTATTCTTCAATGTGTATAGAGGTCAATGCATCTTCTTTGACAAGTTTTTCGTTGATCAATATTGCATCTTCATAGTTGTATCCTTCCCATGCCATAAATCCTACCAGGCAGTTCCTTCCCAAGGAAATTTCACCTTGATTTGTGGAAGGGCCGTCCGCTATTACGTCCCCGGCATTAACTATTTCGCCCTTACTCACAATAGGACGTTGATTTATGCATGTTCCTTGATTGGAACGTTTAAACTTAAGCAATCTATAATTATCTTTCTGTCCGTCTTCATCTTTTCTAATAACAATTTTGTCCGATGATACTTTCTCTACAACACCGCTATTCTTAGCTATAACTACGACCCCCGAATCCCTCGCGGACTGATATTCCATACCCGTACCGATTATCGGAAAATCGGTAACCAGGAGCGGAACAGCCTGACGCTGCATATTTGCACCCATCAGGGCACGGTTTGCATCATCATTTTCAAGGAAAGGAATCATGGCAGTAGCAACCGACACTACCTGTTTAGGAGAAACATCCATATAATCCACTTCATCCGCAGGTACAACATCTATACTGCCGAAATAAGTCCTGCATGTCACCCTCTTATTTATAAATCTGCCTTCCTCATCCAGAGGTTCGTTTGCCTGTGCTAAAATGAGCAAATCCTCCTCATCGGCGGTCAAATATTCTATATTATTAGTTACAACACCCCTCTTTTTATCTACTTTTCTATAAGGTGTTTCAATAAATCCATACTCATTGATCCGTGCGTATGTGCTCAATGAATTGATAAGCCCTATATTAGGCCCCTCCGGAGTCTCTATAGGGCACATTCGCCCATAATGAGAATGGTGAACATCGCGGACTTCAAAGCCCGCTCTCTCCCTCGAAAGCCCTCCCGGGCCCAAAGCCGACAACCTTCGCTTATGGGTCAATTCCGCCAAAGGATTGGTTTGATCCATAAATTGAGACAACTGAGAACTCCCGAAAAACTCTTTGATTGCAGCCGAAACCGGCCTTATGTTGATAAGGGCTTGTGGAGTCGCTAAATCGACATCTTGTATGGTCATACGCTCTTTTACTACTCTTTCCATACGGGAAAGCCCGATTCTGAATTGATTTTGTAACAATTCCCCGACAGAGCGCAATCTTCTGTTTCCTAAATGATCTATATCATCTATATTTCCGACATTATGGGCTAAATTAAATATATAGCTTACGGATGCTATAATATCCGCAATTATGATATGTCTCGGAGAGAGCTCTCTTATTCGCTCCTTGATTGTTTTCTTGATTTCATCCTCCGTATCGCAAGTTTCCATAATTTCCTTGAGTATCGGATAATAGACTCTTTCAGTAATTTTTAATTCATCTATATTAAATGGAACATGTCTGTTAATATTTACAAAATTATTTCCTAAAACCTTTATTATTTTATTATCTTCCGTATAAACTAATGCCTCATTTATCCCTAAATCCTGTATCATTATAGAAGTATCGCGATCAATCCTTGCGCCTTCTTCTACTAATACTTCTCCGGTATTGGGATCTATTATATTAGCTGCCGCTTTTTTCCCCATTATTCTATTCGATAGGGATAGCTTTTTGTTAAATTTATACCTTCCTACCTTAGCCAGGTCATACCTCTTAGGATCAAAAAGTAGAGTTTCTAATAAAGATTTTGCATTTTCAACCGTAGGCGGTTCTCCCGGGCGCAGCTTTTTATATATTTCCAATAATGCATCTTCCGTCGTTTCGGTATTATCTTTTTCCAATGTGATTGATAGGCGTTCATCCTCACCTAACAATTCTTTTATTTCAACATCCGAACCATAACCCAGCGCTCTTAAAAGTATTGTAATAGGCTGTTTACGTGTACGGTCAATCCTTACGGATACAATCTCTTTTGAATCTGTTTCATACTCCAGCCATGCCCCTCTGTTGGGGATTACAGTAGCAGAAAAGAGCTGTTTCCCGGTTTTATCGAATTCTTTTTTATAATAAACGCCCGGCGAACGGACAAGCTGGCTCACTATAACCCTTTCTGCCCCATTAATAATAAATGTGCCTGTTTGGGTCATCAAAGGAAAGTCTCCCATAAAGACTTCCTGCTCTTTAACTTCTCCGGTCGACCTATTTATAAGCCTCACCTTTACTTTTAACGGTGCTGCATATGTGACATCTCTTTCTTTTGAATCTTCAACATTATATTTGGGTTTTTCATCGAGTGAATAGTCAACAAACTCTAGGATAAGGTTTCCTGTATAGTCTTCAACAGGTGAAACATCATTGAAAACCTCTTTCAAGCCCTCGTTCAGGAACCATCGATATGATTCGTTTTGTAATTCGATAAGATTAGGCATTTCCAGGACTTCATCTATTTGAGAATAGCTCATTCTGATCTTTTTGCCGAGTTGGACAGGATGTGGCATCATATAATTCACCCCTTGTAATATTAAAATTCCATATTGTCCTTACAAAACATAAAATTTTTATAATAAAAATACCCAAAGCTCTTTATCGCTTTTGGTCTATTTTTCATGCACAACCATCTCTTATACTATTGCCTTTTTGTTTTCTTTTATACTATCTTTAAAATAACAAAAATCCGTCTAATTATATTACACCGATCCATGGAACACTAAAAGATTTTTTAATTTAATTGGATATTCCCAAGCATTTTAAAATTTCAAATTACCTCCTCGGTTATATTCTATGATACTGTTAAATAGCTTGACAATAAAATATGGTATGCAATTAATAAGTCTATCATATGGTTTTTCACCTGTCAACACTTTATTTTCATAATTTTCATAAAATATTCAAAATTTCTAAATAAGGAGGACGATTCTTTTGTGCAGCAAACAAGACAAAAGAACCGTCCGAAGTCACTGAAAAAATCCCGAACCGTCCTTTTATGTCCAATTTCTTTAATATTATTGAATTGATACGGTAGCTCCAGCTTCCTCTAATCTAGCTTTGATCTGCTCCGCTTCTTCCTTATCTATTCCCTCTTTAACTGCTTTCGGGGCACTGTCTACAACATCCTTAGCTTCTTTCAGCCCCAAACTTGTTATCTCCCTGACTATTTTAATTACGGCAATCTTTGATTGGCCGGCTTCTTCAATCACAACATCAAATTCAGTCTGTTCTTCTTCAACTTCTCCGCCGACTGCTGCTCCGCCAACTACCACAGGAGCTGATGCCGACACCCCAAATTTTTCTTCCGCTGCTTTAACCAGCTCATTTAATTCTAATACCTTCATATTTTCAATCGCTTCTAAAATTTCTTCGATTGTCATTATAAGCACCTCTACCTTCCTATTTAATATTTTCATTTAATATTTTCATTTAATCTTTCATGCGTTTTCAGTTTATGCTTCGTTCCCTACTTCGTTTTTATCAATCATTGCTTTTAATAAGTAAACAAAGTTTGACATAGGAGCCTTCAAGCTGCCAAGAAGTTTTGCAATGAGTTCTTCTCTGGATGGAATAAGAGCAAATTCCTTAAGCCTCTCTTCATTATAAAATACACCTTCTACAAATCCTACCTTCAGCTCCAGGTTCTTATGAGTTTTTGCAAAATCATTAGCTACCTTAGCCGCAGCTATCGGGTCTTCATAGCTGAATAAAATTGCATTGGGGCCCACTAATTCCTCTACGAGTTCATCCATACCCGCATTTTTGGCGGCCATTTTGGTCAGGGTATTTTTATAAACCTTATACTCAAGATTTTGTGCTCTGCATTGTCTTCTAAATTCCGTAACCTCTCCTACCTTTAAACCTCTATAATCTACTACAACAGTCGCTACGGACCTTTGAAATTTATCAGTGATTTCGGTCACTATTTTCTTTTTAGCATCAATCGCACTTGCCACTGGGGAAAACACCTCCTTTATGATCATTTGTTTATTTTGCCGTTCAGCCTTAATTTAACCCACAAAATAAGGCCCCGCTTGCCTTCTCAGACATAACGAGACCTTTGATTTTATTCATTCAAAGCCTCGGTAGGATATTTAAGCATCAGCACCTACTGTCTACGGCAAAATATTCAAATTTATTTCCTTCGGCCCTACAAATTTGATTCCAACGGTTCTTCCGGCTTTTTAATCCATTATCCTAGCCGGGTTAATTTTAATCCCGGGACCCATTGTCGTTGCAATTGTAACACTTTTTAGATATTGTCCCTTGCTGGCTGCGGGTTTCGCTTTTATAACAGCATCCATGAGTATTCTAAAGTTGTCTACCAGTTTGTCATTCTCGAATGAAACCTTGCCGATAGGCACATGTATAATATTGGCTTTATCCAACCTATATTCGACCTTTCCGGCTTTAATCTCTTTAATTGCTCTCTCTAAATCAAATGTCACTGTTCCTGATTTAGGATTTGGCATTAAACCTTTCGGCCCGAGCAATCTGCCCAGCCTGCCCACAACACTCATCATATCCGGGGTTGCAACTACTACATCAAAATCAAACCAGTTTTCACCCTGGATTTTTTCCATCAATTCTTCCCCGCCTACATAGTCCGCCCCTGCGGCTTCGGCTTCGGTCATTTTTTCGCCCTTTGCAAATACAAGAACCGTAACAGTTTTACCGGTGCCATGGGGCAATACAACTGCACCTCTGACCTGCTGATCGGCATGCCTTGAGTCAACACCTAATCTTATATGCACTTCCACGGTTTCGTCAAAATTAGCGGTAGCCATCTTCTTTGCAATTTCCATGGCTTCTACTGCATCATGTAGGTGTTCTCCGTCTACCAATTTTATTGCTTCTTTATACCTTTTACCTCTTTTGCCCACTTCTTTCCCTCCTCTGTGGTATTGGCGGCTGTTTATAAAAACCTCCCACTATCTTAAACTTAATATAAATTACTCTTCCACCTCAACTCCCATACTTCTCGCCGTACCGGAAATCATGCTCATAGCGGTTTCTATCGTAGCAGCATTTAAATCCGGCATTTTCAGTTCCGCGATCTCTCTAATTTTGTCTTTAGAAATTTTCGCAACCTTTATGTCGGCAGGCTCTCCCGAACCGCTTTCAATCCCGGCAGCTTTTTTGATAAGCACAGCAGCCGGTGGGGTTTTTGTAATGAAACTGAATGATCTATCTTGATAAACTGAAATAATAACAGGAATAATCATTCCGGCTTGGTCAGCGGTTTTAGCATTAAATTCTTTACAGAATCCCATTATATTCACACCATGTTGACCTAATGCAGGCCCAACCGGTGGAGCCGGAGTGGCTTTTCCCGCAGGAATTTGTAATTTTATTTGTCCTATAACTTTTTTTGCCATATTAATTGCACCTCCTCATTGATTAAAAATACGTAAAATTTTATTATACATCTTTTGGTATCTCTCCAGCTAGATTTAAATTCTTTCAATTTGGTCAAATTCCAGTTCAACCGGTGTTTCCCTACCAAACATTGAAATAAGTACTTTTACAGTCTGTTTTTCTATATTGATATGTTCAACGGTGCCCATGAAAGTTTCAAAAGGTCCAGAAATAACCTTTATAGTTTCACCAACCTTAATATCAACTTCCACTATCGGTTTTTCCACACCCATAGATTTTATTTCTTCATCAGTCAACGGTATCGGTTTTGAGCTGGGCCCTACAAAGCTTGTAACACCCCTCGTATTTCTCACCAAATACCAAGATTCATCAGTCATATGCATCTTAACAAGTGCGTACCCCGGAAATAGTTTGGATTCTTTTACTTTCTTTTTTCCGTCCTTATACTCAACTTTTTCCTCCGTAGGCACTTTGACTTCTAAAATAACGTCTTGCATACCCCTGTTTTCAACAATCTTTTCAATATTCACCTTTACTTTGTTTTCATGACCTGAATAAGTATGAACAACGTACCATTTCGCTTCTTCAGATTTTGCTTTTTTGGACATATTTTAGAAGCATCCGCTTTTTAGTCGGAACGCTTCCACCCCTCCTTTTAGGCATATTATATTATCCCACGATAAGATTTAGAGCAAGGCCAAAGATAGAGTCCAATACCCATAAAGCAAACATTACCAGTGCTACAGAAATAATTACAATAATAGTATTGTTGGCTAATTCACTGCGATTAGGCCAAATAACCTTCTTTAACTCTGAACGCGTGGCTTTTAAAAATTTTCCAAATCTCTTTATAATATTTGAATCCTTTTTAGCACCTGCTTGAGTAGACACTGCTACTTCACATCCTTCTAATGAAATTCTATGTTCCTTATTTGCTTATTTTGTTTCCCTGTGAACGGTATGGGTTTTGCAAAATTTACAATATTTTTTAATCTCCATACGATCCGGATTATTTTTCTTGTTTTTAGTTGTACTGTAGTTCCTCTGCTTACATTCCTCACATGCTAATATAATATTTATTCGCATAATCAAGACCTCCTATTGCCGCCGACCTGACAGATATATTTATTTAACATATATTACTATATTCATTATAATTATCTTTCTGTATAAATGGTTACCTTTTAAAATTTATCATATTTTTAATTTTATGTCAATCAGAAACTTAAATTTTGCGGAGAAATAGTTTCTGCCGCACACTGCTTTTAATCCTCATTTCCTGCCTTCATATTGGATTAAGCCATAAATTTTGGGGACCAGGTTACGCCCGGTCCCCTTATTATTCTAAAATGTTGTTTAATTATTCAATAATATTGACAACTACCCCGGCACCTACAGTCCTTCCGCCTTCACGGATAGCAAATCTCAATCCCTCTTCGATAGCTATGGGATAGATCAATTCTATTTCCATTGTGACATTGTCTCCGGGCATTACCATTTCCATTCCTTCCGGTAATTTTATAGAACCTGTAACATCCGTTGTTCTGAAATAAAACTGTGGCCTGTATCCGTCG
>DASRMO010000135.1:0-2416 GCA_035647895.1 Clostridia bacterium | reverse complement strand
ATTGAGCAAATATCTGGGAGCAGGGGCGCTTATAATCTGTATACTGATATTTGGAATAGCCGTTGTCCAGGGTAAAGAACCTATGGAGATGCTTTTAGTATCTATATCCCTTGCAGTTGCCATAATCCCTGAAGGGTTACCGGCCGTAATTACGGTTGTACTGGCTTTAGGTGTACAGAGAATGATAAAGCGAAATGTTATAGTAAAAAAATTGCCGGCTGTAGAGACTTTAGGTTCCGTTGATGTCATATGTTCGGATAAAACCGGGACTATCACACAGAATAAAATGAAAGTGACCGAGATATATCACAATGGGAAATTAAAACCTGTGGAAGGATTGACGGAAGAGGACAGATTCCTAGTGCATGGTTTTATGCTGTGCAATGATGCAGATAACGAAGGAGATTTAGTGGGTGACCCCACGGAGACAGCTCTTCTGGATATGGGGGATATTTTATCGATAAAGAAGGGCGATATAGACAGAGAGTTTCCTCGTATAGATGAGGTACCCTTCGATTCTGATAGAAGGATGATGACCACTGTAAATAAATATAATGGAAAGGAAATTATATTTACTAAGGGGGCCCTGGATTTTGTATTGCGGCAGGCTACTCATATATTATTAGACGGTGTAAGATTGCCTATCGAAGATTATAAAGACAGAATTTATAACAGTGCTTCCGAAATGTCGGCGAAAGCTCTGCGGGTATTGGCCTTGGCATATAGGGAAAAGGATTGTACGGGATGTAAAGACAAAGAATGCTATGAAGACAATCTGATCTTCATAGGGTTAGCCGGTATAATAGACCCTCCAAGGGAGGAGGTAGGGGAAGCCGTACAAAAATGTTATGATGCGGGGATCAGGACTGTTATGATAACCGGGGATCATAAAAATACGGCCTTTGCCGTAGCTAAAGAAGTAGGGATAAGTCAAAATATAGAACAAGTGATGGATGGGCAGGCCTTATCAACTATGACACAAGAGGAGTTAAATGAAGTAATAGATGATTATAGGGTATTTGCCAGGGTACGTCCCGAACATAAGGTGATGATAGTAAAAGCTCTGCAGTCCAAGGGTTATATTGTTTCTATGACCGGTGACGGGGTAAATGATGCCCCTTCCCTAAAAGCGGCTAATATTGGGGTTGCGATGGGAATTACGGGCAGTGATGTATCCAAAGAGGCTTCGGATATGATTCTGACCGATGATAATTTTGCTACTATTGTTAAGGCAGTGGAAGAGGGCAGGAATATATACAATAATATTAAAAAGACCATTTTATTTTTATTATCCAGTAACCTTGGGGAGCTCTTTGTATTATTTACGGCCATAACACTAAACTGGCCTATTCCATTGAAACCCATTCACATATTGTGGGTAAACTTAATCACAGATACATTACCTGCATTATCCTTAGGAGCGGATCCCGTGAGTGCAGATGTGATGAAGGAGAAACCGAGGAGTGAGGATGAAAATATTTTTAGCAAAGACAGGTTAACATATTTAATTTTAAACGCTGTTTTCATAGGTATGATCACCTTATCAGTTTTTCAATACGGATTAAAGAGCAGGAGTTTAATACATGGTCAAACTATGGCATTTCTGGTCCTCAGTACATGCCAGTTGTTTCATTCCATCAACAATAGAAATTTAAAACAGTCAATTTTCAAGGCGGGCACACCAAAAAATAAATTCTTGAACTATTCTATAGTGCTTGGGATAACTTTACAGGTAATCATAGTACAGGTACCTATCTTTAATGAGCCCTTTGGTACCGTGCCCTTAAATTTTACAGGTTGGGTTATAGTTATGGCAATTTCTTTATCTATAATTTTAGCCAATGAGATTGGAAAAGCATTATTAAACATGTACGTTACAAAACCCCGATGAATAAGAATTAAAAAGGTAGCATAAAATCTTAGTAAAGTAAGAGTCGAGGGGGTTTTATGTTGTTTAATATAAAAATTAACTATAATGCTAAAAGCAGATATGGGTATATAAAGGGGGAGATTGACAGTTTTACCTGGTTTGCACTGGTTCATAAAGAGGATGTTGAATTTGGAATTAATGCCGAAAATTTAGAAATGGGAAACGGAAGAGTATCCAGATTATGTTTATATAAGGACATACCCATGTCGAATTATACAAAAAGATTGATATATGCTAACTATAGGAGGGGTTGGGATGTTTTTAATAAGAGTTATGAAAAGATGGTATTGGATTTGGTAGGCTATTTGGACAGAATATATTCTATAAAGGCGGTAAAATAAAATTTCGAGTAGTATGGTTCTACAGTATTTTTTATTCAATGTTATAAGGGCAGCAAAAAGTTTTAAAAATCTGATAAAATAAATTATGTCGAAATTTGTAGATAGATTGTTTAATCTCATATATGTGTTGCAGAATTTATGCTAT
>DASRMO010000134.1:0-4555 GCA_035647895.1 Clostridia bacterium | reverse complement strand
GTATTGGGGTTAGATGTCAGGATATGCAAAATTTATATTGTCCCCGATATATAGGATTTTAAAAATTAGTGGTCTATTAGAATATATTTATGATATAGTTAGTGGGAATAAACTAAAATGTATGTCTATGTAAAAAGGATGGTGAACAATTGACTTCTGTCAGTTAACATATGGAAAAATTAATAATTAAGGGTGGAAAAAAGTTATATGGAACTGTCAATATAAGTGGATTTAAAAATGCTGCCGTAGCAATTATACCGGCTACGGTATTGGCGGGGGATACCTGTGTTATTGAAAATTTGCCGCAAATAATCGATGTTAAGATATTAGCCGATATACTCTCAGATCTAGGGGCGGATGTAGAAAATTTGGGTCCAAATACGCTCAAAATAAATACTATGGATATGGAAGAATGTTATGCGGATTATGAAATGGCAAAAGAATTGAGGGCATCATATTATTTATTAGGCGCGGCATTGGGGCGATTTAAAAAAGCCAGAGTCGTATATCCGGGCGGTTGTTCTATCGGAAATAGGCCGATAGATCAACATATTAAAGGGTTTGAGGCATTAGGAGCGAGGGTAAACATAAAACATGGGATGATATCGGTGGAGGCGGAAAAACTGGTAGGTGCGGAAATTTATTTGGATGTTGTCAGCGTAGGTGCAACTATCAATATAATGTTGGCTGCCGTTATGGCGGAAGGAACAACTGTAATAGAAAATGCCGCTAAGGAACCACATATAGTTGATATAGCAAATTATTTAAACTGTATGGGTGCGGATGTCAGAGGTGCGGGCACAGATGTGATTAAGATTAGGGGAGTAAAAAAATTAGGAGGGTGCATACATACGGTTATTCCGGATCAAATAGAAGCGGGAACATATATGATAGCAGCGGCCGCCGCCGGCGGAGATGTGTTAGTGAACAATGTTATACCGAAACATTTGGAGGCGGTCATTGCTAAGCTTAAGGAAATGGGAGTACAGATTATTGAGGGAGGGGAATCCCTCAGGGTAATATCATCCGGGGACCTGAAGAGTGTCAGCGTAAAGACTTTGGTATATCCGGGATTTCCAACAGATTTACAACAACCGATAAGCAGTCTTTTAACTACGGCAAGAGGCACGGGGATAGTGACGGAAACAATATTTGACGGGCGATTTAAACATATGGATGAACTCAAGAGAATGGGGGCTAATATAAAGGTGGAAGGAAGGGTGGCCGTCATTCATGGAGTTGAAAAATTGACAGGCGCAAAGGTGATAGCTTCGGATTTGAGAGGCGGTGCCTCTCTGGTGGTAGCTGCTCTCATGGCTAAGGGAGAGACGGAAATAGAAAATGTTCAATTTATAGACAGAGGGTATGCCCTGTTAGAAGAAAAGTTATTAAACTTGGGGGCGGATGTTACGAGAGAACAAATAGAGGAATTTGAAATTGAAGCAATGATATAATATGGTTTTCAAGGCTATTATTTATCGGATAAATTGGGGGAATTATACATGGCAATCTTTTTTTGTTCTCTAGCCAGCGGAAGCAGTGGAAATTGTCATCTAATAAATGATGGTGAGAGTTCCATATTGATTGATGTGGGGCTCAGCGGTATTCGAATAGAAAATAAATTAAAAGAGATAGATATTGATCCGGAGAGTTTAACCGCAATTTTAGTGAGCCACGAACACAATGATCATATATGCGGTGTTGGTGTACTGTCAAGAAGATATAATATTCCCATATATGCTAACAGGGGAACATGGGAAGGTATGGATACTAAAATTGGAGAGATCAGGGAAAATAATATTAGATATTTTAATTCGGGAGAAGATTTTAATATCAGGGATTTTAATATAAGTTCATACGATATTTCACATGATGCCAATGAGCCGGTCGGATTCAGCATCGAAAAAGACAATGTTAAAATCAGTATTGTCACGGATTTGGGCTATATTGATGAAAACATTACAAGGCAGGCCGGGGATTCCGATCTCGTTGTATTAGAATCGAATCATGATGAGGAAATGTTAAAGGTGGGCAGATATCCGTATTATCTGAAACGTAGAATACTTTCGGATGTTGGGCATTTGTCCAATGAGGCTGCGGGCGATGCCATAATAGATTTAGTAAATAAAAATGTGAGGTCTATATTATTAGCTCATTTAAGCAAGGAAAATAACTTTCCGGAGTTGGCGGTTGCAACCATAAAGAACATTTTGGACGATGAGAAAATTATTATAGGAGAAGATGTAGGTTTGGATTTGGCACATCGGGATAGAATAAGCAATATATACCGGTTTTAATCAAAAATATTCATTTTATTATTGTTATGAAAGCTTTATATTTTGTCATCCCGAGACGGGTAGAATGGGTTCGATTCACGGAAAACCATTTGCCTGTGGCAGCTTTATTTTTGTCATGTGCTTTATGGATAAACGCTATAATTTGATTTGGGGGTATATTATATGAATAACTTTAATGATGAAAATGAGATTAAAGAGGACTCTGAAGATTTTACAGAAGAGAATTACAATTCAGATGATAATATGGGTTTAGAAGACGGAAAAACAGCAGGGGAACAGGATATTACCGGGGAAGTTGCTATGGAAAATATTCGGTGGGGGGATTCACAAAGAAACAAGAAAAAAAAAGGGAGAGGTTTAATAAGTACAGTTCTGATAGGGGCTATTTTAGGCAGTGCAATCACTCTCGGAATTACATATGCTTTTTTACCCGACATACTCAGTTCCAGAGGCATACATTTAAGTGATATTTCTTCTACCCCCCAGCAGTATATTACTATAAACCCGTCGGAGGATTATACGGTTTATTCTGCTGTTGCAAAAAAAGCGATGCCCTCGGTGGTTGGTATTACAACCGTAGAAGTGCAGGGGGATTGGCTTTTCGGCATGAGGGAAGTTGAGGGTGTAGGTACCGGGGTTATCATAGACAAGAGGGGATATATTTTAACAAATTCCCATGTTGTTAGAGATGGGAATGCTAAAGAGGTAAAGGTATTGCTCAGTGACGGGAGACAGATCGCTGCTGAGGTTTTATGGAACGAAAAAAGTTTGGATCTCGCTATCATCAAGGTGGAGGGAAATGATCTGCCTGTGGCGGAACTTGGGGATAGTGATGAAATAGAAGTAGGGGAAATTGCAATCGCTATCGGAAATCCGCTGGGATTGAGTTTTCAGAGGACATTGACTCAGGGAGTTATAAGCGGGCTCAATAGGACTATAGAAGACAGTATTTCAGGTACAAGCATTGAAAATCTTATACAGACGGATGCTTCGATCAATCCGGGAAATAGTGGGGGCCCGTTGCTTAACTCGAAGGGGCAGGTAATAGGAATCAATACGGCAAAGGTCACCTCGGGCGAAGGGTTGGGGTTTGCAATTCCTATCAATACGGCAAAGCCCATAGTCGATCAATTTATTGAAAAGGGCGAATTTACAAGGGTATATTTAGGTATACAGGGTGCGGATATAGATGCTGTTGAGTCACTTACAGGGGTGAGACTACCTGTTGACAATGGTGTTTATGTTTTTCAGATTACAGAAAATACCGTGGCGACCAAATATGGAATCATGGTAGGCGATATCATAATTAAAGTAGGGGATACTGATGTGAACGGGAGGAATGACCTTGTGAGAGCCATTTATAAATACAGGCCCGGAGAGGGAACAACTATCACTGTTTTGAGAGAAAATAGGGAGATAGAAATAGATGTGGTCTTTGATTGATATGAAATAAAATTATAAGTTTATGGAAAAAATATGGGTGAACATAGTTCGCCCATATTTTGATATTTAGTATCTTGTTCTCAATATGTTAAAAACTTCTTCAGGGGTTTTGCCTTTGGCCTCTACTATAGGAGCACTGGGTCTGCTGCTGGTTTGAGAAAAAGTAGACCTTTCCATTGAACTCTCATCTACGCTGGATACTACAACAGCATCGTAATCAAAACCCTGTACACTGTTAGCGTCCGCAGAACTGCTTATTCTATCAACCTCATAGCCGCATTTTTCAAGAAAACTGATGTAATCATGCAAAGAATCTTCGACAGCAACTCTTTTATCCATTAAACCACCTCCAATTTTATTATTAATTATTGTAACCATATTTGTTTCTTTTATCCTATTATTTAAATTTTAATAATAATGTAGTGCCTGTTTGATAGAGGATATAATTGCGAATTGAATAGGGGAGATTCTAATGGTAATATGGTGATTGTTTTGGCGGCTGTTTTGATAATATGCAGCATTGATATCGGCATTCCGGATCGGTTGTAGGGGCGGACCCGTGTGTCCGCCTATTGGAGGCTAGAAATCAGAGGTCGGTGTTCCGGACTGGTTGTAGGGGCGGACCTATGTGTCCGCCTATTGGAGGCTAGAAATCAGAGGTCGGTGTTCCGGACTGGTAGTAGGGGCGGACCTATGTGTCCGCCTATTGGATGTCAGAAATCAGAGGTCGGTGTTTCGGATTGGTTGTAGGGGCAGACCTATGTGTCCGCCCATTAGGTGTCAGATATCCGGCTTCTAAGTAGTAGGGGCAGACC
>DASRMO010000133.1:0-3954 GCA_035647895.1 Clostridia bacterium | reverse complement strand
ATTTTCAGCTAAAGCCAGGCAACTCAATGTTGATCTGATTAAGGAAACTGTCTCAGACCAATTTAATATAAAATTAGAAGATTTTAATTCTAAAAAACGAACAAGAGCTATTTCATATCCTAGACAGATAGCGATGTACCTGTCCAGGGAACTGACCGATTTGTCCCTACCAAAAATAGGAGAGGAGTTTGGCGGCAGGGACCATACCACCGTGATTCATGCCTACGATAAAATAACTAAGGATATGGAAGAGGATGCGGCATTTAAAGAAAAAA
This sequence comes from Clostridia bacterium, assembly GCA_035647895.1. Taxonomy (GTDB): domain Bacteria; phylum Bacillota; class Clostridia; order Peptostreptococcales; family Natronincolaceae; genus JAAZJW01. The sequence continues at coordinate 3,679 of DASRMO010000133.1, read as the reverse complement.
TCGAGACCATAATTAAGGAATTAAAAAACGAATAAATTATCAACATGGCAGGTGTACATATTGTTAATAATTGATTTTTTATTATTTAATGTTTGTTTTGTTGATAAGTGATGCTCTCTTTTAAACATTTTATCAACATATACACATATTCAATCTTCTAAGGTTTACTGCCTTATCCACATAATCACAGCACCTACTACTATTACTACTAATTGTTGTTATTATATATATAAGTTTTATCAAAGGGAGGTTATCCACAGATGAAATTTTTTTGCAATCCAAAAGAACTGCTATATAGTACATCCATAGTTCAAAAAGCCGTGTCTTCAAAAACTACATTGCCTATATTGAAAGGAATTTTTTTAGAAGCTTTTGATCAAAATTTGCGTCTCGTCACTACAGATATGGAATTGGGCATAGATCATGTGATGGAAGCCAATATTATAAAAGAGGGGTCCGTAGTGGTAGATGCTAAACTGTTCGGTGAAATAGTAAGAAAATTGCCTGATTCCGAAGTGGAAATATCCTTAAAGGACAACAGCGAGCTCCTCATTAAATGCGCCTCTGTCAAATTCAATATTTTGAGTTATAATCCTTCCGAATTTCCGGAGCTTCCCAAAATTAAAGAAGAACAGGTATATGAAGTACCACAGGGGTTATTTAAAAATATGATCCGTCAAACGGTATTTGCTACCGCAGAAGATGAAACCAGGCCAATATTGACCGGGGTGTTGATGGAAATAGAAAAGGACATGTTAAATATGGTAGCATTGGACGGATATAGGGTAGCCTTGAGAAAAGGCAGAATAAAATCGGAATTATGTAATAAAGTGGTAGTTCCGGGTAAAACCCTAAATGAAATAAATCATATAATGAGCGAGGAAGAAGATGAAAAAATAAAAATTTCCCTGACAAACAATCATGCATTATTTACAATAAACAACACAAAATTAATATCGAGGCTCTTGGAGGGAGAATTTATCAATTATAACCAGGTAATTCCGAAAGAATATAGTTCCAGGGTAAAAGTTGAGACCGGACAATTATTAGATAGTATTGAAAGGGCATCCTTATTAGGTAGGGAAGGGCACAATAACCTGGTTAAATTTACTTTTACAGACGGAAAGATGATAATCAATTCTAATTCTGAACTGGGGAATGTACATGAGGAAATTGAAATTGAATATGAAGGCGAAGACTTGCAGATTGCTTTTAATTCTAAATATTTTATAGATGCATTGAGGGTGGTGAATGATGATTTTATTTATCTGGAATTAACAACGGCTTTAAGCCCCGGTATTATAAAACCTGTTTCCAACGATAATATAATCTATTTGATCCTACCCGTAAGATTGGCATCCTATTAGTTTTGACCTGTATTATAATAATAATTCGTCCTTTATATTGAGCGAAATAAACATTTTATTGATTATTAACCCGGCAAATTGCTGGGTTTCTACTTTAAAAAAAAGTGTATAATCGAATAGGAGAACAGGATTATGAGAATAAAAAAACAGATAAATATAGAAGATGAATATATAAAGTTGGATCAATTGCTTAAATTAGGAGAAATTGCCGACAGCGGCGGCCATGCCAAACTGATAATATTAAATGGCGATGTGAAAGTAAATGGTCAAATAGTTGTCCAAAGAGGTAAAAAAATCAGGGCAGGGGATCGGGTAATTTATGATAATATAGAGATAGAGGTTTTGTAGGAGGATTGAAGGATGATAATTGAGGAACTTAAGGTGGCTAATTTCAGAAATTATGAAAATATTCATTTAAAATTCCATCCGAAGCTCAATATTTTTATAGGCAACAATGCTCAGGGTAAAACAAATTTACTTGAGGCCATATATTTATGTGCTATCGGTAAATCTTTCAGAACTAACAGGGATAGAGAGATGATAAATGTTGAAAAGCAGCAGGCCTATGTTAGAGTAAAGTTAAAAAAAAAATATGGTGATGTAAAAATAGAGGTCAGGTTGAATACAGGGAGTAAGAAAGATATAAAAATCAATCATATCTACTTAACTAAAATGGGTGAACTATTAGGCAATCTGAATGTAGTTTTATTTTCGCCCGAAGACCTGAAAATTGTAAAGGAAGGCCCAAGTGAGCGCAGGAGGTTTATGGATCGCGAAATCTCTCAAATATTTGCTAAATATTATTATATTTTGGGTCAATACAATAAAATACTTCAACAAAGAAATAAATTATTAAAAAATAAAAATGGAAGAATATTAGATTTAGAAGTATGGGACGAACAATTGGCAGTGGCCGGGGCATGGGTGACTGTTTACAGGAGAGATTTTATAAAAAAAATAAATTTATTAGCTAAGTTGATGCACAGAAAAGTTACGGGGTCCGCCGAAATATTAGAGATTATATATGATTCCGATATTGAAATTGAGGAAGATGATAAAATAGATAGAATTAAAAAAAATATGCTGAGAGAAATTAAAAATAATGTTAATATAGATATGAAAAGGGGATTGACAACGACGGGGCCCCACAGGGATGATATGATATTAAAAGTAAATGGACTGGATGTCAGAAAATATGGTTCTCAGGGGCAGCAGAGAACAGTGGTTCTTTCCCTAAAGTTGGCGGAAATAGAACTGATTAAAGGTGAGGTAGGAGAATATCCGATTTTGTTGCTGGATGATGTGATGAGTGAATTGGATTTAGAGAGGCAGAGTTGTCTAATCAGCAATTTAAAAAACATCCAAACCTTCATAACAACAACAATGACGGAACATATAAAAAATATAGATCAAAAAAACAGAATAATTTTTAATATATCAAAGGGACGGGTGGATTAACTTTAATTATTGGTGTAAAATGGTTATAACAAGAGGATGTGTTATTATATATATGGGGGGAAATCAAATGTTTCTTCATCTTGGTGAAGATGTAGTTATCTGTAAAAGGGATATTATAGCTATTTTGGATATGAAATCTACATTGAATTCAATAATAAGTAAGGAATTTTTAGAAACATGTGAAGAAGAGGGATTTGTTGATAATACTATAAATGATAAATCGCGTTCTTTTATTATCGTAGGAACGGTTGAAAATAAAATTGTACATAAGATTAAAATTTACTATTCATCTATTTCTGCCCTTACATTACGAAAAAGGGCTGATTTTATAAAATAGTAATTCTAATGGGAGGTTAGATATGGGAAGTAGGCAAATACAAGAATATAGTGCGGACCAGATACAAGTCTTGGAAGGATTAGATCCTGTAAGAAAAAGGCCCAGTATGTATATAGGCACAACAGGGCCGAGGGGATTGCATCATTTAGTTTATGAAGTTGTTGATAACAGCATAGATGAGGCATTAGCCGGTTATTGTGATATTATCAATGTAATTATAAATCATGATAACTCCATAGAGGTAAATGATAACGGGAGGGGTATTCCCGTAGAGATTCATCCTCAAACCGAAAAATCCACTTTGGAAACTGTGCTTACAATGCTCCATGCCGGAGGAAAGTTCGGGGGTGGAGGATATAAAGTTTCCGGGGGATTGCATGGTGTTGGAGTTGCCGTTGTCAATGCTTTGTCGGAGTATTTAGAAGCTACTGTTAAAATAGACGGTAAGGTTTATTGGCAGAGGTATGAAAGAGGGGATCCTGTAGAGGATATAAAATTGATAGGGGAGACCAAAGAA
>DASRMO010000132.1:0-2314 GCA_035647895.1 Clostridia bacterium | reverse complement strand
ACATAATATCACAAAATTGGAATTGCGAGCTATTTTTTCAGTATGTATATACCCTGGATAAGGCAATCTTTAAACAAAGAAATAAGGTGGCAAGGGGACGCCATGTGGCAAGGGGACGCTTTGTTTGCCATCAAATTGCCGGAGAAGTTGCCGAAGGGGACATCTCAAGAACGCTCTTCCAGTGATTTCAAGACGCCAGGCTGTGTGAAAATTGTTATTCTGAACGCAGCGAAGAATTTCGAACGGCTCAAAATACAGATCCTTCGCATTCGCTCAGGATGACAAAAAGTAAGAAAGGTGTTTTTTCGCACAATCTGCCGTCCCTAGTGCATCTAATAATAGGGGGCGGGGTGAAAGCATGGCAATTTATGCTATAGGGGATTTACATTTAAGCGGTCATTCCGATAAACCTATGGACATATTTGGGGACCATTGGATAGGCCACGAAAATAAAATAAAGGCAAGTTGGTTGGAAAAGGTGAAAGAAAATGATGCTGTTCTCATTCCCGGGGATATTTCCTGGGCTATGACCTTGGAAAAGGCAATGATTGATTTGGGCTGGATTGCATGCCTTCCGGGCACTAAATATTTGATAAGGGGCAATCATGATTATTGGTGGAAATCTATAACGAAATTAAATCTATTGTTTGATTCTATGAATTTTATTCAACACAATTCGTTTATATATATGAAGTATGCAATATGCGGCACAAGGGGATGGCTTTGTCCTAATGATTATAACTTTACCAATCATGATAAAAAGATATACTTAAGGGAAGCCAATAGGCTGGAAATGTCATTAAAGTCGGCTAAACGGCAGGGGGATAAAGAAATAATTGCCATGTTGCATTATCCTCCTACAAATGAAAAATTAGAGCCCTCTCTATTTACGGAAATTTTTGAAAAATATAATGTCGGCCATGTAATATATGGGCATCTACATGATGAAACGTCACATAACTGCGGTTTGCAGGGTACATACAACGGGGTAAATTATAGGTTGGTATCTTGCGATTATCTCAATTTTGAGCTGGAAAGGATTATATAGTATGGGCTATTTCTTCACTGTGAGCAGGATACGGCAGTTTTTATATCTTTTTCAAAAGGGAATGCGCTGGGGATGCGCTGGGGACGGTTCCCGGATGCGCTGGGGACGGTTCCTGTTGCATTTTGAACAATCTATTTTGTCATCCTGAGACGGGCAGAATAAGTTTGACCTGCGAAGGATCTATATTTTAACTCAATCGAGAACTTTAAAAGCCGTCCGGCGGTAAAAATCGTTGGACGGCTTTATAATTAACTATACTATTATAATCTATTACTACAGCCTAGGACATTTTTAATTTTATGCCGTACCATCTCTTTGATGGCTGTTCTGCCGGGGCCCAGGTATTTTCTCGGATCGAAATTATCCGGATTTTCAAACAGATGTTTTCTGATTGCCGCCGTCATGGCAAGGCGCAGGTCTGTATCTATATTTACCTTGCATACTCCCAATTGTGTGGCCTTGTGAATCATTTCTTCCGGAACGCCCTGTGCACCTGCGATTTTACCGCCATACTGATTGCATAAATCTACAAACTCAGGTAATACGGTGGATGCACCGTGCAAGACCAATGGGAATTCGGGCAGCAATTTTTGAATCTGTTCCAACCTTTTAAAATCTAATTCAGGTTTTCCTTTGAACTTAAAAGCACCATGACTTGTACCGATAGCAATTGCCAATGAGTCGACCTCAGTTTTCTCAACAAATTCCGCAGCCTGTTCCGGGATGGTGAAAGTTGCATCCCTTTCACTCACGCTCACAGCGTCTTCTATACCGGCTAATCTTCCGAGCTCCGCCTCAACCACAACCCCTTTACTGTGTGCATACTCTACGACACGTTTGGTGATCTCAATATTTTCTTCGAAAGGCCGATGGGAGGCATCTATCATAACTGAAGTGAAACCGTCGTCCACGCATTGTTTACAGATTTCGAAATCTTCACCGTGGTCCAGATGCAATACTATGGGCAGGTCAGAATCCTCAATCGCAGCTTCTACTAATTTTCTCAGATAAATTGGATTGGCGTATTTTCTGGCACCTGCGGATACCTGGAGAATTAGCGGAGCCCTTTCCTCCTTAGCCGCCTCGACAATCCCCTGAATTATTTCCATGTTATTGACGTTAAAGGCACCGATGGCATATTTGCCTTCATATGCTTTTTCAAAAAGCCCTGTGCTTGTAATTAATGGCATATTGATTCCTCCTATATATAAAATTTATTGCAATAATATGTATATTTTATTTTATCCTATCATATGAACTATACAC
>DASRMO010000131.1:0-6255 GCA_035647895.1 Clostridia bacterium | reverse complement strand
ATATAAATGTTCTGTATTCATATTTACGTGAATTCGCTATAGAAATATCAAGATCACTGAAAATAAAAAGATTGCATGGCAGGACTGTAACGGTAAAAGTCAAATTTGATGATTTTAGAATACAAACCAAAAGCAAAACCCTGCCCCACGATATAATTTCTGCAAAAGATATCTATAAGGTAGGCGTTTCACTCTTGAAAAAAATACCCATAAGACAAAATATACGGCTTATCGGGCTGACTGTCTCAAATTTAAACCCATTGGATTCGGAGCAATTATCCCTATTTGATTAAGTGACAAAGGGGGACGTACCTAATTTGTCACCTTTTGCCACCTGTTACTCCATCACGTTGATTTGTTGACAATCCGTGTGACAAAAGCAATCTGGTAATATGTCAAGAGGGGAATCTAAAATAAAATAAAAAAAACACCAAAAAAAAGGCGACCTTAATAGAACCCATGGCATTTGGCAATAAATGGGGTTAAAGTGAAAAAATATTTTATTGAATCTCTCCAACTTTACTGCTGGAGTAGATTTGGTTTTTAGTCAGCAAGCCAAAAACCAGACGAACAAATTTACGAGATGTAAGTGCGAGGGCTCTTTTATGTTGGTGAGTAGTCACCTCACCATGCTTCTTATAATAAAACTCCTTGTATTCAGGAATACGGTTCTTAACGCTATTGGCAGCTTCAATTAAATAATATCTAAGATACTTGTTACCGGTTTTAGTCATTCTTGTGTCATCAGAAGAATAGTTGCCGGATTGATTAATCCTCCAAGTAAGACCTGCATATTTAGCCAGAGCATCGTGAGAGCTAAATGAAGTGATAGTTCCAATTTCGGCAAGGATGCCGCCGGCAAATACAGGCCCAATACCAGGGATAGAAATAAGAGATTGATATTCAATAGGATTAATTCCTCTGATATTCTTCGCAATGGCCTTATCAATGATTTTAATTTCATTTTCTAAGGCCTTAACAACATTGAATGATGAGGTAATTGCAACATTTAAAGGTTCATATAACACCTTATCAAGGCGATAAGAATCATTAGCAGCCTTCTTAAGTATCTTTACTGTTTTTTCAGGATCATTAAAATGATTTTTACCTTTTTGTCTAATAAATTCAACTAAATCTTCAACCGATGAATAGGTAATATCATCTAAAGAAAGATACTCAGTTAAAATAGCTGCACAAGTAACACCATAAGTATTAGAAAAAGGTCTCTCATCTTTATCTAATACCGCTAATTCACTGAACTTAAGATAAATATTAGATACCATATAAGCTTTTTCTCTTGTAACACCCTCTATTAAATGTAGCCTATGACGGGTTAACCGCTGGAGAGCAAGGAATTGAGCACCACGCCAAGGCTTAGATGTGATTCTACCACATCTGGCAAAATCAGCGATAATATATGCATCCAAGGGGTCGGTTTTATCCATATCAACAAAAGATTTTCTGTAATTAGCAATAGTTTTAGGATTAAGACAGTATACAAGAGGCTTATATGCAAGTAATATTTCATTAGAAGCTAGAAAATTTGCAATATGAGTACTATAAAAAGAAGTAGATTCCAAGGCAATAACAGCATATTTTAGGTTATTAGAATCTAAACAACCAATAATATTGTTTAAAATAGTTTCAGCACCCGGTTGATTATTCAAAACCTTTAGGTTAAGAAGCTTATTGCCCTGAAAATCAAGAGCACATAAGACATTAGTCTTAGAGCTTACATCAATACCTACAAATAAAGTTGAAAGAATATCGTTCTTCATGAGATCACCACCTTTCATTTAAGATGGAGAACAATTAGTAAAAGAGGTATCCTAATCTTAGCTACTTACCGAAGCCTCGCGATATTAGCATTCATCCTTAAAAACTACCTTGCTGTTGGTCTAATTAAAGAGATGCAGCAACTGAAGTAAGCAGAATATGACAGCTAAGTCAGGAAGCACGCTTTTGAAGCAATAGCCAAATGGCTTTGCTGGGGACGGAAGAATTATCCCTTGCTAATTATCCTTAATTAAATTATAGCATTAGGATGCCTCTTTAAGTTATAAAATTGTAGATGATACAGGGGGAAGTTCGCCGCGCGTATGTTAATCTTCAGTCGGCTACGCCTCCTTCAGATTAACATACGCGTCTGAAGCCCTAGAAATTATCCATACTTCCTGAACATCACAATTAAATAAAAATAAATATGTTTAGAACACTTTAAATATGGTTCTAAACATATTATACGAGGGGACGTACCTAATTTGTCACCTTTCTCCGGTTTGTTGGCAATCTAGGTACATCCAAGATTTGCCTTGTTCTCATATACACGTCCCCAGCGGTCGGGTTTGTTAGTAATCTAGGTATATCCAAGATCACTGAAGAGGTCCCGGTTTTGTAAAAAAATGCTGAAAATGTCATTCCGAGCGCAGCGAAGGATCTCGATTTTTAGCTATTTAGGGGTTCTTCCTTTCACTTCGTTCATTTAGAATGATATAATTCAAGATTTTTTTAGCAGTCTTGGTACGCCCTCCTTGTCCCCCCGGTTTGTTGCCAATCCGGATGCGTTTCCTCTTGTCCTCTTAATTATTCAATCTCTGTAAAACTGTTCATATCAAATACTCGGATAGTATCATCCAATATATAATACAAATTTTCACCTATATAAATAATTCGCTTTGCATAGGTGCCATAAATCCCATCATTTGAGATAAGCTTAAGAACCTCCAGCTTTCCATCCGGCTTCGTTTCTATTACGGCGGCTCCATTAAAACTTTTTTGCACAAATTTATCAGTTTCCTCCCTTAGGGAGACATCAAAGGCTATCATATCATCCTTTAAATTTAGCATGAGGGCCTTGTGATTATCAAGCACCTCTGCATAGCTGCCGGCGCTTCCCAGAATGAGGGTGTTTATTTCTTTTGGTTTTCCTTCATCTGAAACGTCAAACATGGAGAGCTTAATCCCTTTTTGAAATCCTGTTTCTTCATCCACATCTCTTCCTATTCCAAGAAGCATTTTATCAGTAATTGGATGCAGGTAGCTTGAGAAACCCGGTACTTTTAATTCGCCCGTAACTTTCGGGTTGGAGGGATCAGATAGATTCAGGACAAATAGGGGATCAATCTGTCTAAATGTGACAATATATCCATAATCCTTCATAAATCTGGCGGAATATATTCTTTCACCCGGAGCCAGATTTTCTATCTTTCCTTTTTCGTTCAAATCCTTATCGAGTATGTAGATCGAGTTTGTACTTTGTCTTTGTTGGCTTGTAGTGGCAACCCTCAGATTTCCTTCATATTCATCCATTGAAAACTGGTTGAGCAGGGAGCCTGATACCATCCCTCCGCCCGCAAATCCAAACTTTGTTCCATTAATATTAAATTTTGCAATATTAGTTATGGTTCCCCATATGGTTGCGTAATCCTGGGCCGTAATGTATAGTGCATTTTGGCTCATGTATACCATGTTTCCGGCGCCAAGTAGGGCCTCAATATTTGCAGGTTCTTCCGGTTTTTCAACATTGAGGGCAGCTATAACCAGATAATTTTCAGATGGCCTTCTTGGAAAATACATGATTTTATCAAGGGGAAGCTCTGTCATAGCTGAACCTTTTGCGGAGTCCCTTATTAATGGAAATACAGGTTCTCCTATATCTCCATAATTATATACATACTTATTTACTATAAGATAAAGATTTTCATCCTTCTTCCTGCTGGATAAAAGATTTCCTTCCAGTTCCAGTTCTCTGTCAAGTTTCAGTTTTCCCTGGGGGGATACCGAATATACGGCTGCATAAACATAGTTTTTATCCGAATAATATGGCAGTATTCCTCCTTTAATTGGTTCATCAGGCAGAGGCCTGATCCAGTTATTGAGGGTGTTTTTTATTCCAAGCACAATGAGTTTTCCGTTATGTACATAAAGCTCATTGAGCTGTATAATCTCCCCGGTTTTGCTATCCGGTTTTATAGCAATTTCATCAGTGAGTTTTGGTCTTCCGTTGTTTGAATCATAAATCTTTATGGACTTTCCGGAAGCAATATAAATAAATTTTCCGTCTGTTTTTACTATATCTGATTCATTAACTCCTTCTACCTGCTCATTTGTCTGTGAAAAATCATCTAAGCCTTTGGCTATTTCTTGGCTTTCTACCCTGAAATCTAGTTCTGTTGCCGGCATTGCGGCAATGGGCTGTTTGATATCAGCAATGGGCTGTCTGACAAACGATAGATCCTTGTTAACGGGTAATGAACCTAAAAGCTCATTTTTGCTGTGAGGTCTGATTGCCTGGCCGATTCTTGTTCTGATATTATCTAAGGTGTCATCATCAATATTACTCTTGCCAATGGTTATGGCATTGTCCCTGTAGCCTACTTGCTTCTTTAAGATTTCTTCTGCTATAAGCCTCAATGGTACCATGGTTCTGTCTTCCATAATGAGAGCCTCCGTATCATAGGTAAGTAAACTGTCTTTTTTATCGGGCTCACTGATTCTCACGGTATTTTTTCCAATAGGGAAATAATACGTTTTTCCCATGTACTTAACGATAGCCTCCATTTTAGCAGCATCATAGTTTACTTCCGCACCAAAATGTTCACTGATTGCACGTAATGGTACAAGGGTCCTGTCCTTATGTATTATTGGAACCACATTTGGATTGTTAGAATCAAGTGGTTTCATTTTTCCCTCCGAAAGTATTAGGGGACTTCCTATATGTAGGGCCATGGTGTTTTCAATTCCTGATGCATAATCCGGGATGAAAGACATAAATAAAGCAATAATAATAAATAAAATTATCTTTCTGTTCATTTGATTTCCCTCCACATCATATAGTTGAAATTCTTATAGTGTTATTATACCCATTTAGCATCCTGAAGTCATTCACTTTCGCTCTTAATTTTAATAAATATTAGAATGCGAGAATGCGGATGAAAGGAGATGGGAGGATAAATGCGGAGCAGATAAAGGGGGATGCAGTGACAAAGGGGTGACAAAAGGGGACGTACCCGGATTGTCAACAAATCAGCGAGTGACAAAAGGGGACGTACCCGGATTGTCAACAAATCAACGTGATGGAGTAACAGGTGGCAAAAGGTGACAAATTAGGTACGTCCCCCTTTGTCACCTTTGTCACTTAATCAAATAGGGATAACTGTTCTGAATCCAATGGGTTTAAATTTGAGACAGTCAGCCCGATAAGCCGTATATTTTGTCTTATGGGTATTTTTTTCAAGAGTGAAACGCCTACCTTATAGATATCCTTTGCAGAAATTATATCGTGGGGCAGGGTTTTGCTTTTGGTTTGTATTCTAAAATCATCAAATTTGACTTTTACCGTTACAGTCCTGCCATGCAATCTTTTTATTTTCAGCGATCTTGATATTTCTATAGCGAATTCACGTAAATATGAATACAGAACATTTATATCCTTAGTATCATTTTCAAAGGTGGTTTCGGTTCCTAAGGATTTTCTTTTTCGGGCGGTTTCAATCCCTCTGTTATCTACACCTCTGATTTTTAAATATATATCCAAGCCGGATTTGCCAAATAACTCTGTCAGAAAATTTTCCGAAAGGCCGTATAAATCCTTAACCGTATAAATTCCTATATTATTTAACTTTTTTGCCGACTTAGGCCCTATTCCATGGATCGATTTTACCGGAAGCGGGAGTAATATTTTCGGCACCATATCTTTTGTTATGATCATTGTACCGTTAGGTTTATTCCACTCCGAAGCAAGCTTTGCCAGAAACTTATTGTAGGAAATTCCGATGGATAAGGTTAATCCTGTTTTACTCAGTATATTTTTTCTGATTTTTCTTGCTAATTTCAATGGCTCCATATCTATATTTGAGATATCTAAGTATGCCTCATCTATGGAAACCTGTTCAACCAGATCTGTAATGCCATATAATATCCTTAAAATCTCGTTGGAAACCTCTTTGTACCTATGCATCCTCACCGGAAGGAAATAGCCCCTTGGACATAATTTTCTTGCCATAAATATTGGCATGGCAGATTTGACCCCATATTTTCTGGCTTCATAATTTGCGGTAGTAACTATTCCATGATTATTTTTTCCGCCGACTATTACGGGCCTTCCTTTCAATTTTGGATTATCTTGTTCTTCTACCGAGGCATAAAAGGCATCCATATCTAAATGAAGTATGTTTAATTCTTTCATATCAATCACTTCCCTATGTGATAACCTAATTATATCATTATAATCAACAGCAGGATATGGGCATATTG
>DASRMO010000130.1:0-3890 GCA_035647895.1 Clostridia bacterium | reverse complement strand
GATAAATCCAGGGAAATTGAGAATGAATTTATAAATGTAAGGGAAGTAGAAAGGACTTGTTACATTATAATTTCTGCCGATAGGGGGCTGGCCGGAAGTTATAATATTAATGTTATAAGAACAGCCCAAGGTCATATGGACGAACAAAAAGAGGCATCTGTAATAACCGTTGGACAAAAAGCCGGGGATTATTTTAAGAATAGAGAATATGATATAAAGGGAGAGTTCGCACAGATTTCTGAGGATCCTATCTATGCCGATGCGAAAAGCGTTGGGAAACTATGTATGGAATTATATTCTCAGGAACTTGTAGATGAGGTGTATTTAGTTTATACTGAATTTTTAAGCGCTATCAGTTATCGTCCAAGGCTGACTAAACTTCTGCCTTTAGAGCCTAAAATAAAAGAGTTCTCGGAAGATAATTCACAGGCTGTTAAATTTATGTTGTATGAACCCTCTCCGGAGGAAGTCCTAGATTATTTGATACCTAAATATATAGAAAGTATGATTTATGGTGCTTTGGTAGAATCTTCCGCAAGTGAACAAAGTGCCAGAAGGGTAGCTATGAAAAATGCTACGGATAATGCAGGAGAGATAATAGATGATTTACAATTAGAATATCATCGTGCAAGACAGGCCTCCATCACCCGGGAAATTGCGGAAATTGTTGGTGGGGCAGATGCATTAGGTTAAAAGAAGAAGGAGGCAAAGTTATGGCTGAAGTAAATGTAGGTAAATTGGTTCAAATAATTGGACCGGTTGTAGATATACGTTTTGAAAGGGGTAATTTACCAAAATTATTGAGCGCCATTGAAATTGGCACCTCAGATGGCAGGACTGTGGTTGAAGTTGCACAGCATATCGGGGACGATATGGTTCGTTGTGTTGCCATGGGGCCTACGGATGGTTTAATTCGTGGTATGGAAGCAAAAGATTCCGGGGGTCCAATAACTGTTCCGGTAGGGCATGCCACTTTAGGTAGGATTTTAAATGTATTAGGTGAACCCATAGATGAAAAAGGGCCCATTGAATCCGAATTTTATTCCTCAATTCATAGAGAAGCACCGGATTTTGAAGAACAGACCATTCCTACGGAAATTTTGGAGACAGGTATTAAGGTAATAGACCTTATAGCTCCATATCTAAAAGGTGGGAAAGTAGGTTTATTTGGCGGAGCCGGAGTTGGTAAAACTGTTATCATCATGGAGCTCATCAATAATATAGCTAAAGAGCATGGGGGCCTTTCCGTATTCTCCGGAGTAGGAGAAAGAACAAGGGAGGGTAATGACCTTTATTACGAGATGATTGAATCCGGGGTTATAAATAATACGTCCTTGGTTTACGGGCAGATGAACGAACCGCCGGGAGCCAGATTGCGTGTAGGTTTGACGGGCCTTTCTATGGCGGAGCATTTCAGGGATGTGGAAGGACAGGACGTGCTTCTGTTTATTGATAATATATTTAGATTTACACAGGCGGGCAGTGAGGTTTCTGCTTTATTGGGACGTATGCCAAGTGCGGTTGGATACCAACCCACATTAGCCACGGAGATGGGGGTTTTACAAGAGCGTATAACTTCGACGAGAAAGGGTTCTATTACTTCTATACAGGCTATATATGTACCTGCCGACGACTTAACGGACCCGGCACCCGCAACTACTTTTGCTCACTTAGATGCAAATACGGTTTTATCACGTAGAATAGTTGAGCTTGGAATCTATCCTGCTATGGATCCATTAGATTCAAACTCAAGAGCTATGGACCCGGATATTATAGGGCAGGAGCACTATGATGTAGCCAGGGGAGTGCAGCAGGTGCTTCAAAGATATAAAGACCTACAGGATATTATTGCTATACTTGGTATGGATGAGTTATCCGAAGAAGACAAAATAATAGTTGCCAGAGCAAGAAAAATAGAACGTTTCTTATCTCAACCTTTCTTTGTTGCAGAACAGTTTACGGGCACAGCAGGTAAATATGTACCGTTGAAGGAAACTATAAGGGGCTTTAAAGAGATATTGGAAGGTAAACATGATAATCTTCCTGAAGCCGCATTTTTATTCGTAGGTACAATTGATGAAGCAGTAGAAAAAGCTAAAGGGGAGTAGGTGATCATATGGCATCTACATTTCGTCTTCAAATTGTTGCACCGGACCGAATGTTTTACGAGGATGAGGTTGAATCGTTAGTAGTTACAACTCCGGAAGGCCAGATGGGGATTTTGGCCAAACATCTTCCCATTGTGGCGCCGTTAGCTATCGGAAAAATTAAAATAAAAAAGGGCGGTCAATTAAAAGAAGCCGCTGCTTTCGGGGGATTCATTCAAGTAGAAACTGAATATACTAGAATTGTCACAGATTCGGCGGAATGGCCGGAGGAAATAGATATTGAAAGAGCGGAAGCTGCCAAAAAGAGGGCAGAAGAGATGCTTAAGTCCAGAAAGAGTCACGTTGACATAATGAGGGCCGAAGCAGCCCTGCAAAGGGCACTTATCAGATTAAAGATGGCAAGACGACATAATGTGTAGGGGCGAACCCGTGTGTTCGCCTTTAGATCTGGAATTCTATTTTTGTTATGTAGGGGCGAACCCGTGTGTTCGCCTTTAGATCTGGAGTTCTATTTTTGTTATGTATGGGCGAACCCGTGTGTTCGCCCTTAGATCTGGAATTCTATTTTTGTTATGTAGGGGCGAACCCGTGTGTTCGCCCTTTATCAATATACTATAATGTCAATATCGGAATCCTCATTTTCCGACGGCGTATCACTTTCGACAACAACATACATCTTTACGGGAAGGGCAACTATCATTTGGTAAGACTCGCTTATCCATCCCATATCCTTATGGATGCTCAACGGCACTATATCTTCCGGTAATCTATGGAGCATCACCTTTCCATTTTTCATTTCAAATCGAGCCGTATATTCCTTTTCATTAACTTTAAACGGGACTTCCTTAAATTCCGATTCAGGGGTATTTATCAATGCAAAACGGGCAATTTCTTCACCTGCAACATTTACGACCACTTGCTTCTCCGAATTTGCACTCGTCAGCAGCCTAGGTATTGCAAAAATGCTGGCTATACTGCTCACCAAAATAAAAAAAATCAATATTTTATCCGCTTTTGTCATTATTTTAAACATTTTTTCACCTTCTTAGAAACGATGGTTTAACAATAGCTCAACAATTGTTGTTTAACGATTGTTTAACAACGGCTTAATGATTGCTTGGCTTTTGTTCGGTTGTATACATTATACCTTATTTTGATTGTTTTAAAAAGTGTAAACTAATAGGACACAGAAAGACAGTATACAGGGATTGGGGAGACCGGGTAATTTGTCGATTTGTAAAATCTGATTTTAACAGCTGTGTTTAGGGTATAATAATTAAGCGGAACAAGAAAGGAATAAAATTCTGTTGAATAGTGGTTGACAAAGAAACGGAGTGAATATAGCAATGACAGATAAAACAGAGTTGGAAAGGACAATAGAATATGCTATAAGAGGGGCGCCTCAAATTAAGGCTGATGAAAAGCGTAAATGGTTGGGTGAATTTCGTGAAAGGGTAATACTCGGATTGACCGTGGAACAAAGCCATATGGAAGAAGCGCTGTGTCATGTAGAGGATGCCCTGAAGCACGAAATGGCAGATATTATTATAGTCAATCAGGATATGCTGATAGAAATGATGGCTAAATATATGAGGCTTGCTAAAGATACAGGCAAAAGGTTTAAGAGTGTTGCAACAGATAGTGAGGAAGCCATGGGTTTAGTAGTAGCAAGCAGTGAGGCTGTAAAAATAGAAAATGTGGAGAGAGACCTCTATCGTTAGGGTAGAGGTTTTTTATAAATTAGGTTAGATTATAGAAGTGTTATATACTATCTACAAAAAC
>DASRMO010000129.1:0-4494 GCA_035647895.1 Clostridia bacterium | reverse complement strand
AAATATAATTTTATAGATATCAGCATCACATTATATAGCCTGATCTATATTCCTTTTTTATTGGGGCATATCCTACTCATTACCAAACAGGCAAATGATATTGTTATATGGCTTATATTTATTGCTGCCTGGGGTACCGATACCCTCGCATATTTTTCCGGCTATCTTTTCGGCAAGAGAAAACTATGTCCGTCCATAAGCCCTAAAAAAACTGTCGAGGGGGCAATAGGAGGTATGCTGGGAAGTATGATTATCTCACTGATTTTCGGGTATTTCTTCTTAAAGGACTATTTATTTGCTGTTGCACTCATCGGTTTTTTAGGCAGTATAGCGGCTCAAATCGGAGATTTAAGCGCTTCTTTAATAAAAAGAGATATCGGTATTAAAGATTTCGGAAATATAATGCCCGGACATGGGGGGATTTTGGATCGTTTTGACAGTATATTGTTTACGGCCCCGACCGTATATTATATTTTAATATTCCTGATCAATGGGTAACAAATAAACAACTATGTAGTTTTCTTCAGAAATATGAGGTGATAGTTTGAAAAAAATCAGTATATTAGGTTCTACCGGATCAATCGGAATTCAAGCCCTGGATGTTGTCGGAACACATAGGGATAGATTTAAGATAGTCGGATTATCGGCATCAGGGAATATTGATGAATTGGAAAAACAGATAGAAGAATTTAATCCTGAAGTCGTAGCGGTTTTTGAAAGAGAGAAGGCAGAAATTTTATCTCACAGAATAGGTAAAAGGGTCAAGATTGTTTCAGGTATGGAGGGCTTGACCACAGTTGCAACATTAGAGAATGCGGATATAGTTTTAACATCGGTGGTAGGCAGTGTGGGGTTAATCCCTACATTAGAGGCTATCAGACGTAAAAAAACCATAGCCTTAGCTAACAAAGAAACATTAGTTGCAGCCGGTGAGCTTGTGATGAAGGAAGCTAAAAAGCATGCTGCCGGGATAGTCCCGGTTGACAGTGAACATTCTGCTATTTTTCAATGTTTACAAGGCGAGGACATAAAAAATGTATCCAGAATTATTTTGACGGCCTCCGGCGGCTCCTTCAGAGATTGTACCAGGGCCGAAATGGAAAAGGCCGGGTCAGCAGATGCATTAAAACACCCGACATGGAATATGGGTAAAAAGGTAACCATTGACTCATCGACTTTGATGAACAAGGGATTGGAGGTAATTGAGGCAAGGTGGTTATTTAATATGGAATTGGATAAAATAGATGTTGTAGTACATCCCCAAAGCGTTATTCATTCAATGGTGGAGTATAAGGATAATTCAATCATCGGTCAAATGGGAGTCCCCGATATGAGGATACCTATACAATATGCGCTGTCCTATCCGGAACGGATGGAAAACAGTGTAAAAAGGCTCGATTTTGGTAATCTGGGCCAATTGACATTTATGCCGCCCGATATGGAGAAATTTCCATGTCTATCCTTGGCTTACGAGGCTCTAAAAATAGGAAAGACAATGCCATGTGTATTGAATGGGGCAAATGAAGTATTGGTTGAATATTTTCTGCGGGACAGAATTGGATTTTATGATATACCTAAATTTATCGAAAAGGCAATGGCAGCACATAAACCGTTTTCATATAAAACTGTAGAAGAGATATTAGAAGTAGACAAATGGGTTAAAAATTGGGTTAGAAATGAAATAAAATAGGAAGGTGCTATTATGACTACTGCATTTGTAGCGATTATTGTTTTTGGATTATTAGTGTTAATCCATGAATTAGGTCATTTTACAGTGGCAAAATTGGTAGATATCAAGGTGCATGAATTTTCCATAGGTATGGGCCCTAAATTGGCTCAAGTAAAAAAAGGTGAAACGGCGTATTCAATTCGGGCATTGCCCTTAGGCGGGTATGTCAGGATGGAAGGTGAAGATGAGGCATCCGACGATTTGAGAAGTTACAATAACAAATCGGTTTTATCCCGCATTGCCGTTATCTTTGCAGGCCCTTTTATGAATTTTGTTCTGGCAATATGTTTGTTTTCGATTATTTTTTATTATATAGGGACACCGACCACGAGGATAGATGAGGTTATACCCCAATCTCCCGCCCAAGATATCGGGATACGGAGCGGGGACATCATTCATTCCATCGACGGGAAAAGGATGGACACCTGGCAGGATGTTATAGATGCCATCGGTAACTCGGACGAAAATCCCATAGATATCGTTATTATCAGAGATGGCAATAAAATGGAAAAAACCGTAAGGGCCACCAGGGACGCAGATACGGATCGAATAACAATAGGTATTGTGGCTGCTATGAAAAAATCTGTATTTTTATCGGTTCAAAACGGATTTATAATGATAAAGGATATAACAATCGATGTATTAACTTTTTTAAAAGGGCTTGTTACCGGAGGCTCCAATGTTTCAGGGGAGGTCATGGGCCCCATAGGGATTTTAAGCTTGGTGGGAGAAGTAGCAAAAACAGGATGGTTAGACATCGTAAATCTGACCGCCGTCCTGAGTGTGAATTTAGGTTTAATAAATTTACTTCCGATACCTGCATTGGACGGGAGTAGGATTATGTTTTTATTGGCCGAAGTTTTGAGAGGAAAACCGATAGACCCGGAAAAAGAAGGTGTGGTACATTTGATAGGGTTCGGCATTTTGATAACACTGATGTTATTTATAACTTATAAAGATATATTAAATCTTTTCGGTTGATTCAAACAGAAAGGCTATATAATATAAAGAATAATATTATTAAAGAGATATACATTTTATAGAAGGTGGGCAAATGAGGAGAGAAACTAAAATCGTTAAATGTGGAAATATATATATAGGGGGGGATAATCCAATCACGGTTCAATCTATGACCACTACCAATCCTGCGAATGTTATCGGTACGGTTAAAGAAATTAAAAGATTGGAAGATGCGGGATGCGACATAGTCAGGATTGCTATACCGGATATGGAAGCCGCGAGGGCTATAAGTGAGATCAAAAGACAGACAGATATACCGATTGTAGCCGACATCCATTTTGATTATAGGCTGGCTCTGCGGTCTCTGGAAGAAGGGGCCGACGGATTGAGGTTAAACCCCGGGAATATCGGAGAAACCGCAAGGGTACAGGAAGTAGTGAGAGCGGCCAAAAAAAAAGGTATACCCATAAGGATAGGTGTAAATGCGGGTTCATTAGAAAAATCCATATTGAGCAAATATGGATATCCCACGGCGGAAGGAATGGTGGAAAGCGCTCTCAACCATATCACTATATTGGAGAATTTAGATTTTGGGGATATTGTAGTATCGTTGAAGGCGAGCGATGTTAAACTTACCGTAGATGCCTATAAATTGATGGCCGAAAAAGTCGATTATCCTTTTCATTTGGGAATTACGGAAGCGGGCACGGTATGGGCCGGTACGATAAAATCATCTGCCGGTATAGGCGCTCTATTGCTTATGGGAATAGGCGATACCATTCGTGTTTCATTGACCGGTGATCCGATAGAAGAGGTTAAAGTGGGAAGGCAACTTTTAAAATCCCTGGGTATAATCCAAAATGAAATAACAATAGTGTCCTGTCCCACCTGCGGCCGGTGTAAAATAGATTTAATACGCATAGCCAACCAGGTGGAGGAGGAATTAGGCGGATTAAAAAAACCTGTCAAGGTCGCTATCATGGGTTGTGCCGTAAATGGGCCAGGAGAGGCAAGGGATGCCGATATCGGTATAGCCGGAGGTGCCGGTTCGGCACTTTTATTTAAAAAGGGAGAAATTATAAAAAAGATAAAAGAGGAAGAGATTTTGGCGGTATTAGTTGAGGAGATTAAAAAGATGTAATGGGGGAGGGGGGTAGGAATTATATGAGGGTTACTGCCATCATACCTGCTTATAATGAGGAAAGCCGTATTGAAAAGGTTATAGTTCCGGTTTTGGAAACTGATATAGTATCAAACATAATTGTTGTTGATGACGGTTCTCAGGATTTGACTTCGGATATCGTATCAAATTATAATGTTGAACTGGTAAAAATGCCCCAAAATAAGGGGAAGGCAGAAGCAATAAAAGAAGGCATAAAACACTGTAAGGACAGGAGCGATATTATAATATTATTAGATGCGGACCTGGTGGGTTTAACTTCAGATCACATTAAAGCACTTGTTTTGCCGATATTTGAAAAAAATGCCGATATGACAATCGGAATCTTTAAGTCCGGGAGGCATATTACGGATTTAGCACAATCAATTGCACCCAACCTATCGGGTCAAAGAGCAATAAAGCCGGATATTGCCAATAAAATTATAGATATAGATGTAGAGGGATACGGCATTGAAGCGGCGCTTTTTCAATTAGCAAAAAAATATGATCTGAATGTGGAAAATGTTATATTAGAAAATGTGACACATGTTATAAAGGAAGAAAAGGTAGGCCTCATAAGGGGGATTTCCTGGAGGCTTCAGATGTATAAGGATATAGTAAAATATCTTATGAATTAGATAAAAAA
>DASRMO010000128.1:0-2571 GCA_035647895.1 Clostridia bacterium | reverse complement strand
TTGTTAGGAGATAACTATTAACGATAAAAAATAATATGTATTGTTTAATATCCATAATTTCACCAATCTATCCGGCTATTAATAGGAGGGTTTATCAAAACATTCAGTTAATCATTGGCAGATTAATTTAAAATAATTTATGTGTAGGGGGATGAAAATATGAGCAATAAAGCTAGGGAGTTTGATAAAATAGCACACGAGATTTTTGCTCCGATTTACCCGGCCATAGCAAAACAGGTGCTGGATAAGGCACAAATTAACGAGGGTATATGTCTGGACATAGGCTGTGGGGGCGGTTATCTGGGGCTGGCTATTGCTGAAGCTGGTGATTTAAATATTTATTCAATGGATAATAAACCTGAAGCGATTGAAATTTTACAGGAAAATATTCTTAAAAGACAGTTTGAACTTAGGATTAAACCACTTATTGGGGATGTACATAACATCCCTTTGGAAACGGATTCTGTTCAGATTGCCATCAGTAGGGGCTCTATGTTTTTTTGGGAGGAACAGGTACAAGCTTTAAATGAAATATATAGAGTTTTGGCACCCGGCGGATTTGCTTATATCGGTGGAGGATTTGGTACACCTCAAATAAAAGAAAAAATAGATGAAAAAATGTTACAGATAAATCCCAATTGGTTAGAGTTTACTAACAAAAATATAGGGCCTGACGAGCCTGCAAAATGGCATAATATATTATCCAAAACAAATATTCCTGAATTTAATATTGAACATAATCCTGTCGAAATGTGGATAGTTTTCAGAAAATAAGAATGCTTTTAAACAGATCAATAGCAGGGCACTCGTTTGAAAGATTCAATTATGGCCATTTTTGCATTATGCTATAATGATTCCGTGCATTTAGTTAAATTTTTGTAGATTTAGTTAAGGGAGAACTTCATTAAAATGATCTTTGATGATGGTACAGGGAGCTTGTCCCAAGCCTATAAAGCTATGAATTTATCTTCCGGTAAGGGGTGGGGGATTATTAAAAGAAACAGATTAAAATTAAAAAGTTTAAGGAGGATTAATATGAATTTTAAAAAGTTATTTATTATTTTATTGGTAATAATTTTATCAACAACTATGTTATTTGGTTGCAAACCTAAGGAAACGGGCGATCAGGATAATGATAGCCAAGGAGAACCATCAAAAGGAAAGGTGGAAAAAGTAGAACTGTTAGTATCTGCTGCTGCTAGTTTGACCGATGTAATGGGAGAGTTAGCAGATGCATATAAGGGAATAGAGCCTGAAGTCGATTTAACTTTTACCTTTGGCAGTTCGGGCGCTTTACAAGCTCAAATAGAAGAAGGGGCTCCTGTCGATGTATTCATGTCGGCTGCTCAAAAACAGATGGAGGCTTTAAAATCAGGTGATTTGATGTTAGATAATACTATTAAAACTTTATTGGTAAATAAAGTAGTACTTATAACTCCTAAAGATAGTGATTTGGGCATTTCCTCTTTTGATGATTTAAAAGATGGAAATGTCAAAAAAATTGCAATAGGGGATCCGGGAAATGTGCCGGTAGGACAATATAGTGAGGAGATATTCCAAAATTTAGATTTGAAAGATAAAGTTCAATCAAAACTGATCCTTGGCAATGATGTCAGAGCAGTCCTTACCTGGGTTGAAAATGGAGAAGTTGACTGTGGTATTGTATATGCCACGGATGCTTTTACGACAGATAAAGTTAATATTGTGACCGAAGCCCCTGAAGGCAGCCACAAAGAAGTGACTTACCCGGTAGGTGTAGTAAAGGATAGCAAACACCCTGATGAATCTAAAGCGTTTTTAGATTTCCTATCTACGGAAGAAGCTGTGTCTATATTTGAAAAGTATGGATTTTCAATGAAATAAAGAAGGAAAGTAGGAATTATAATGGATTATTCTCCCTTACTAATATCATTAAAGACCTCAATTGCGGCAACTTTCATCACATTTGTGATTGGCGTGTATGTTGCATATTTAGTTACAAAATTAAACAAATTTAAAGGTATAATAGATGGGATATTAACTCTTCCCTTGGTTTTACCGCCTACTGTTGTAGGTTTTTTTCTCTTGGTCTTTTTAGGAAGGAATGGTATAATAGGAAAATGTTTGGCTCTATATGACAAATCTATTGTTTTTACTGTAACAGCTGCTGTCATAGCTTCTACCGTAGTTTCTTTGCCCTTGATGTATAGAACTACTAGGGGAGCTTTTGAACAGTTAGACAGGGATATTATTCATGTTGCTAAAACACTTGGTTTATCGGAGCATAAAATATTTTTGAAGATAATGTTGCCTAACAGTTTTCCTAGTATAATGGCCGGTACTGTATTAGCTTTTGCCAGAGCGCTGGGAGAATTTGGAGCCACCATCATGGTAGCAGGCAATATACCCGGTAAAACCCAAACGATGTCGGTAGCAGTTTATACTGCTGTTCAGGCAGGTAACAGACCCTTAGCTTATAAATGGGTACTTGTTATGGGCGTAATCTCTTTTGTTTCTATGATTATCATGAATAGATTTGAAAGAAATCAATTTGGCAAGGTTAGAAAGGCAGTGAATTAACGTGTTATATAT
>DASRMO010000127.1:0-6740 GCA_035647895.1 Clostridia bacterium | reverse complement strand
ATAAAATCCTAAAAAAATGGGATAGAAGATTAAAAATTTAATGCTCTCATTTCAAGAAATGAGAGCATTATCTACGCCTGAATCTTTCCCATAATTATTTTAAAAATTTTTTCTCTATCAAATCCACTATCTCTTTTATTTCACCAAAATCAAATTGAGGTACTTTATTTTCCAGCAAAAAATCCGTTACAATACAAAATAACTCTTCATCTTTAGAATATAATTTCTCGGAAATTTCCTTTCTGATTACTTCCAGTTTGGGTTTGTTTTCGTCTTTATAGCCCTCTGTGATTATAATGTCTACATTCTTTATATCCTTGACGATATCATCCAGCCTGCATTCTTCTTCCAATTTTTCTATTTTAGCTATTTTGGCCTCAGATGATATAACTACTACATCAGCCCCCGCTTGGGCATGTTTCCAGGTATCTTTACCCGGTTTGTCTATTTCAAAATTCCCCCTGTGGTGATGTTTTATAGTTGCTACTTTATATCCTCTTTTCTTAAGTTCCCCTATTAGCTCACATAAGACCGTAGTTTTGCCTATGCCGGATTCGCTTCCTACAATAGAAAATACAGGTATCATTCGCCTACCTCCAAATAATCTAAAAGTTCTACTTCTATGCTATCTCCTATCCTATAAGGGCCTGTACCCGGCGGGATATAAAATAATGAATTTGTCTCAGACAAGCTGGATAATATCCCCGAGCTGTGTTTATCCGGGAGCTCTGTAAAAAATCCCCCGTTTTTATAATAGGTTTTAGCCCTGACTATTCTATTTTTCCCGCTCACCTTTGTATATTCACTTTCTAAAGTGGATTTTACCTTAGTAAAATCATATTTAGTTTCACCGCCCAATTTCAATATGGTAGGCCTTACGAATTTTTCAAATGTGATATATGCGGCCGCAGGATTTCCGGACAGGCCGAATAATAATTTATCTCCATATTTTGCAACGGCTATGGGGGATCCCGGCTTCATTCTTACCCCCCAAAATAAAATCTTTCCTCCTACCGCCTTAAACGCCTCTTTTACTACATCCGCATCCCCCACGGAAACCCCTCCCGTGGTGATAACAATGTCTCCCCACTCCAACGCCGGATTCAATTCTTTTTTTATAGTCTGTATATCGTCATCACATATACCGAATATTTTTATTTCACTGCCCAACTTCTTTACTTGGGCTCCAATAGTATAAGAATTACTATTTCTTATTTTGCCTTCTCGAAGAGGTTCATCGATGTTTACCAACTCATCCCCCGTTGACAAAATGGCAACCTTTGGCCTTTTATATACCTTTACTCTTCCCCTTCCGAGAGTGGCTAATATACCTATATCGGCAGGGCTTATTGTTTTGCCTTGCTTGAGTATTATATCCCCTACTGCAATATCTTCCCCTGCTCTGACTATATTAGAATTCGGCTCAATATAGCTAAAAATTTTAACATCTTTATCTGTAAAAACCGTATCTTCATATTTAACTATTGCATCCGCACCTTTAGGAATTTTAGCTCCTGTCATAATCCTGATAGCCTGCCCCTTACCTATTGTCTTTTTACTCACATAACCTGCTTGAATATTATCTATAGCCTCAAGTATAACAGGATTTTCCGCACCAGCACTTACGGTATCTTCCGACCTTAGTGCATAACCGTCAAGAGGTGTTCTATCAAAAGGCGGCATATTCATATCCGATTTTATATCCTCGGCCAATATATGATCTAAACTTTCTAAAATCGGCATATCTATTACTTTTGGTTTCAAAACTTCATTTAAAAGAATTTCTCTGGCCTTTTCTATTGATATATTTGTCAACATCGTTTAACCCCCTAACGTTTTCCCAAATGGCAATTCGGGAATTTACAAACTTCACAGCTCAAACATTGTCCGCCATAACCCATTTTCACGATATCCCTGCGGGTAATCTTCTCTCCTGCAAAGATTCTGGGTAACACTAAATCAAATGATGTAGTTTTTGCATACATCACACACCCGGGCAAGCCTAACACGGGAGTGCCGTCAAGATAAGAGACCAACAGCATGGCACCGGGCAAAACAGGAGTACCGTAGGTAACTATATCGGCACCTGTCGATTTTATAGCCCCTGGGGTTTTATCATCAGGATCCACCGACATGCCCCCTGTAACCAATATGAGCTCCGCGCCCATATTCTTAGATTTAATTATTTCATCTTTTATTACTTCCGGTTTGTCGGGTACTATAGTTTTGTAGATGACTTCCGAATCAAATTCCTTAACTTTTCTCTCCACTACAGGCCCAAACTTATCTTTTATCCTTCCCTTATAGACCTCTGATCCTGTAACAATCACAGCCGTTTTCATGGGTTTAAAAGACCTGAGTTCAAATATGGGTCCGCCTTCCTTAAATATGTTCTCCGCTTTCCTTATTTTATCCTTGTCTATAACCAGCGGAATTATTCTGTAGCTACCTATCAAATCATCTTTTTCTACTACTTTATTGCTATGGATTGTAGCTAAAATCATGTCTCCCAAATCATTCAGCTTATCCAATAGCTCTACATTTATTTTAACAAACCCCTTATATTCCGGTTTTATGCTTATTTTCCCTTCGCTGGGTGGGGTATGATAAATTCCCTCTCCGCAGACCAGCCTGCCAATTGCCATGGCAGCTTCATCTTCATGCAGTTTGTTTCCATCCATTTCAAAAATATATACATGCTCTTTTCCGATTCTGAGCAGCCTTTCTATATCGGATTCCTGTATAATATGCCCTTTTCTAAAAGCTACCCCCTTAAATTCTCCCGGTACTATTTCCGTAATATCATGACTCAATACCATACCTATGGCATCTTCCACTTTTACTGATTTCATCTTTTCACCTCTGATAGTAATTTTTTGATCAATAAATTTAAATAAAAATTCCAATTCAATATAATATATTATTTTTTAAAAAACGAAACCGTTTCCAATAAATAAATTTTTCGTGGCAAAATAACTGAGATGTAATTTTTAAAGATTTTTTATGCGGCTATTTTGGACCGGGATCAAGATGCGGAAAGCCCTAAAAATCTGGACACTTTGGGGTCACCGTTGTCTTTAAACACTTCCTCCGGAGTACCGACCTGCCTTATCTGTCCGTCTAAAATGATACCAACCAAAGTAGCAAGTGTATTTGCTTCATTAAAATCATGGGTGACATGGACAATTGTACATTCGTAGGCCCGGTGAATTCTTTTTATTTCCCCGCGCAAAAAATTTTTAGTATTAGGGTCAAGAGAACTCAGCGGTTCATCCATCAATAATATCTTTGGCCTGAGGGCCAATGCCCTGGCTAAGGATACCCTCTGCTGCTCACCCCCGCTCAATGTCCCCGGAAATCGGCTTAAAAGGTGCGTAATATTAAATAGCTCCGTCAATTCCAACACCGTGTTCTTTATCTCTTTTTGTGAAATTTTTCTTAATTTCAGACCGAAAGAAATATTTTTATATACATTGAGATGAGGAAAAAGGGCATAATCCTGATAAACAAAACCAACACCCCGCTTTTCGGGAGGTATCTTTTCAACATTTTCATTATTGATTAAAATATCACCCCTGTCCGGCTTATATAAACCGGCGATGAGTTCTAAAATAACGGTTTTCCCGGCACCCGTCGGCCCAAGGATTGAAAAATATTCACCTTGTGGGATTTCTAAATTCACATCTTTTAAAGAAAAATCCCCTAAAGATATCGACACATTTTTTAATGAAATCATAATGCCTCACGCCTCCTTTAATTTACACGAGAACCCCCGATAAAATCACCGCCAAATTTATTAAATATAGATAAAGATATAACAGAAATAATGATTAAAATATTAGCTACCGCCATAGCAGCATCTATATCTCCCGTAGACATATTCAGAAAAAGAGAAATAGGCAAAGTCTCGGTGCGAAACCGAGTTGCTCCCGCCAGCATCAAAACAGCTCCGAAAGCCCCTAAAGAACGAGCCCAAGTGATCACGGTTCCGGCGATAATACCGTTCTTGGATAAAGGTAAAACAACCCTAAAGAAAGCCTGCATCGGTGTACAACCTAATGTTCGGGCAATAGAATCCAAACGAGGATTGATTGATAATATGGCAGATTTCAAAACCCTGATAGTAAAAGAAAGATTGGTAAAAATTTGGGATATAATAATTCCCTTAACTGTAAATACGAACCCGAGACCTATATCTTCCAACCAGGCACCAAAGCCTGTTGTCCCAAAAATCAATAACAGACAAACTCCTGAAACTATGGGTGGCAGTGCCAGCGGTAAATCAAGGATTGTGCTGATCAACTGTTTAGCCCATATATCCGTCCTGGCCAACACATAGGCTATAGGTATAGCTATCAGGACACAAAAAATAGTGGAAATAACTGAGGTATAAAGGCTCAGTTTGATGGAAAACTGAATTTCTTTTGTCATCAGGGCCTTCCCGATACTGGGTAGGCCCTTTAAAACTACAGTCATTAAAGTCGCAAAAATACAAAATGTAATTACATAGGTAAAGATAACCATAAATAAATTGAACTTATCTTTCCGCCATCTGGTTTTTGCCATTATTTGTCTCCCGCAATCGGCTTAAATCCCCATTTCTCCCATATATCGATTCCTTCCGAAGAAGAAACGAAATCCATGAATTGAACCGCCGTTTCCGGATTTTCAGAACATTTTAATGTTGCGGCCGGTACTTGTTTGATATATTTTTCAAGGTCGGAAGTTTCTACCATCTCTATTTTTTCATTGCCTACCAGATTATCTTCCCATATTATGGACGCATCTACTTGTTTCATTTCCAAATAGACAAACATCTCATTGACGGTTGCCGCCCGGGCAACAACATTGGGTTTAACCTGCTCATAAATACCTTTCTTTGTTAATATGTTTTCCGCCAACTTGCCGAGAGGATTTGTCTCCGGATCGCCCAGAACAATTTTTATTCCGGATTTTGTAAGATCGTCAAGGGATTTAATATCGGCCGGATTACCTTGCGGCACAGCCAAGATAGGAACGTGATAAACCAACGGCTTTTCCGCTTCAATCTTATCATGCTCCCGCAATGCCTTTACATCCGCAGCATCACCCGCTAAAAACACATCGCCTTTATCGAGCAACAAAATCTGGTTTATTAATTGAGTACAATTACCATATGTAAATTGTACTTCAACCCCGGTTTTTTCCTTAAACATCTCGCCCAATTCCTCAACGGGTTTACGTAATCCTGCCCCGGAATAAACCATAATACTCTTTGTTTCGGTTTCTGTTAGAGAGTCCTGTGTAGAATTATCCGGAGGCAAATCTGATGCCGGTGGCGATTCTTTCCCGCATCCCGTCATAAACAAAAGACTTACAAGCAAAACCAAAGATAGAATAACACTTAATCTTTTTTTCATAATACCATTCTCCCCTTTTTAATTTTTATCCTTATTACAGGTATAAACAGATATATCCTTCCCCGGAAAAAATAAAAACAACTTGGTGAGAAGCACCAAGTTGCCGGATTGCAAGCTTGCCCCGCTGATTATAGATAATCAACGGTTCTCTCCTTCTCACAATGGAAGGCCATATCGTTTCCAATATAACCCTAACGACCAATCCCCATAGATTAACTCCTTAGAAGAATTGATTCGGAGCTATATAAATGTGATAAAATCTATCAACATTATTGTCAAAAAACCTTTTACAACATCATTTATACCTTTTGTTTCTATTCCTGCGGCATATTTCTTAACTCTATTCAATTATACATTATTTATGTTATCTGTCAATGACTTTTAATTGATAGGATATGGCCGCTACAAGAGAAATAGAGCGATTATTTTTTATTCAATATGAAAACTAATCATATAACAGGGGCATGATTTTATACAAAACATCGGATGAAATTTGCCCCGGGGCAGAAATCTTTTTAGCGGAAGCAAATGTCATATCGGAACCGAACAGCCCTCCTGCCAACCTGCTGATAATACCCTGTTTCCCCATAGATATCGCCATTATCGGCCTATCCTTATATTTTTCCGTCATTGTATTTGTTGCATCCAACAAGGTTATTACATCCTTTGCACATGTCGGCATCACCGCTATTTTTGCAATATCTCCACCTAATTCAGCCGCCCTTCGCAACCTTGATATAATCTCCTCCCTCGGAGGTGTTTTATCAAAATCATGATTAGAAATAATAACTGATACATGGTTTTTATGTGCAATATCGATCAATCCCTTTATTTTTATTTCATCATTGAATAACTCCACATCTACAATGTCTATAAATCCTGTTTGCACCACCGCTTTATTCAATCCAAAGTAAAATTCCGTACCGATTTCTTTTTCCCCGCCTTCTTTAGTACTCCGAAATGTAAATATAATGGGTTTATCGATTAAAATATGCCTGATAGATTCGATTGCCGCTTTTACCTTATCTATATATTCAACATCATTATAGAAATCTGCGCGCCATTCCGCTATGTCAAAATCTATAGTTTTTAAATACCGGGCCTCTTCCAAAATTTCTTTCAGTGTTTCACCTACTATGGGCACACAAATTTTAGGCAAACCTTCGCCGATTTTAACACCCTTAATTGTAATTGTTTTTTTCATACATAACGCCCTCTTTAAATTAAATAGTTTCGTTTTCACCTGTTTGTTATTCCTATCGTTAAAATTCCGCCGACCTCGGTGTCCTTGGGAAAGAGATTACATCCCTGATATTGCTCATTCCCGTCAAATACATGATA
>DASRMO010000126.1:0-3541 GCA_035647895.1 Clostridia bacterium | reverse complement strand
TGCTCATATTTTCATCCCCCTACACATAAATTATTTAGAGTTAATCTGCCAATGATTAACTGAATGTTTTAGTAAACCCTCCTATTAATAGCCGAATAGATTGGTAAAATTATGAATATTAAACAATACATATTATTTTTTATCATTAATAGTTATCTCCTAACAATAAAAAAGGCTCTACCATTATAAATAGAGCCGTCTTGTTCCATCAGCAACGTTCTCCTTTCCACAATGGGAGGCATAAAAGTTTTCCTCTTATACCCTAACGACCTATATCCCATAGATATATATCCTCAGGAATATTAGGTTCGGAGATATATTCTTTCCTGCATTATATACCATTAAAACGAATATTGTCAAGTAAAACACCTTTTTATATTACCGGTATAACTGATGAAAATCATTTATATTTTTTGTTTTGTCTTCTTATCTTTACTGAAACACCCTTACAAACCCCTCAAATTGATCCTTGTTATTTTGTATTTTATCCTCATTACCTAAAACACATAAATAATTTTCCTTCATGGCCTCCTCAAGTAATTTACCGTATCCCCTTATGTCTTCGGCGGTCGTATTTAAAACCTGGGTCCTCTCCTCCTGAAGTTCATCCGAGGTTATTCCTCTGATATATTGAGTTAATGCTTTATCCCCTTTCATTGGTGGGCTAAGAGGTGCATCCATATTACTTATAGTGCCGATGATATACTTGCGCATCTCTCTTTCATCCGCATTAAAATCCTTTACATAATTATACATATCATTATATACCTGCAGGGTTTCGGATAAATTAGGGTCCCGATAAGAGCTGAATAAAAAGTTGCCGTTCTTACTAAATTTAACTAAAGAACCATATGCTCCTCCTGCTATACGTACTCTGTCCCAGAGATAATCCAAGCCTATTATTGTTCTTAATACCTGCATATGGCCGGAATATTCATACCCTAACTTTTTAAAATTATTTCCCTTTGATACATACTGCACCTTACTGGCTGTCAACAACCCCTCATTCTTAGAATCAAATTCAAAAGAATACTTACATTCTTCCAATTTATTATCCGGCAAAGCCTCGATAAGTAAACTGATTTCCTTATCAACGAGCTCAAAATCTTTATCCTCAGAGGTAACACTTATTAAAATATTATTTTTATTAAAGATTAACTCAGATACTTTTTTCAGGTTTTCCGATATCTCTTCTTGTTTTTCAGCAAATTTCTTAACCAAGTCGGAAATAAACATATAATAAGAAATGCCGCCGGTTTTCTCTATGTATTTACCTAATGGCGAAAAATAAGAACTCACCCTAATTCCGGCAATCACATGGCCTCTATCAAAAATAGTCATCTCCAGGCGGGACTGCGATTCTTCTATCACTTCCCTTATTCTGCTAATATCATCAAACTCAGTTCTGTTTACCAATTCTATCAACAGATTAAACAGCTGCGTTAAATTTTTTGTCAGTGCGGAGGATTGAATAACGAGTTTCGGCAAATATAATTCATCGCTATATCTTGAGGAATATGTATTTATTATGGATGAAATCCCACCTGTGTTAATATTTATTAAATTTGACAGTTCTTCATAGCCATAGTTCTTTGTATTTATACTCCCCAATAAACTAGTTAACAATGTTATATATGGTATTAATTCTTGGGGAACGGACGTAGTATCAAAAAATAGGTTAACATAAGCAATTTTGTTGGTAAAATCGGGATGATGTAAAACCTTAACACCCTGATTTATTGTTTCATTCAGCTGTATTTCCTCAATTTCTTTTCTAATATCCTCCCTATCTAATAGGGGTATAGATAGCAGTTCTTCTTCCGTTTCCGACCTGGATTGATATTTCTCCAATTTTTGATTTGATTTTATCAGCTCAGTGATCTCTCCCTCGCTCAACTGTGTCTTGTATTCCTTGAGCGTCCTATCTTCTTCTCGTTGTTTTTTATTTACAAGGCCCCTTTCGGGTTCTAATATTATTAAACTGCTATGAAAATTATTAAGTATATACTCTTCAATTAAGGTTTCAAAATAATTTGTGTCCAAAGCTGTTTTTATATTATTTAAACTTTCCTCATATTCAAGATGAATCCACGGCTCTTTATTGTATAACCAGCTATCCATACACTGAATATTATAAACTAACCCTTTCGGTTTCTGCCCATAATCCGCCTCCCGAAGTTTGAATTCATGAATATTGATTGCTGCCTCAATTATTTTCTTATCAATGCCTTTTTCAACAAGCTCAGTCAGGGTATCTTCAATGACCTTTAGAAATACTTCTTTGCTTTCCCTATTACTATTTTTAATAACAATACTGAATACAGGTTGCCTGATACTGCTATTAAAAGAACCAAAAACATCCCTGGCAATACCGGCCTCAATCAGCGCCTTTTTAAGTGGCGCTGCCGGAGTTCCAAGGAGTATATAATTTAAAATAGTAAATGCCAATACCATTTCCGCATTTTCCGACCCGCCTACAACATAGTTTTTACTTATAAATGTCTTATCCGATACACCCTCATCGATAGAAACAGAATATACCTCCGCTACCTCCTTGCATTGTTCAAACGAAGTTTGAATATCAATATCGGAACTGACTTCTATTTTGCTAAATTTATCTAAATACTCCTCATCTATAAATCTCAAATACTCCATTAAATCACCGTCCCCATACAGATACATATAACTGTTTGACGGGTGATAGTATGTTTTGTGAAAATTTAGGAACTGTTCATATGTTAAATCCGGTATTACCTCCGGGTCTCCACCGGATTCAAATCTATATGCCGTGTCCGGAAACAAAGATTCTTCTATTTTCCTAAATAATATTTGTTCCGGGGAGGTAAACACCCCTTTCATCTCATTATAAACAACACCCTTGATAATAATCGGATCATCAGGATTGTTAAGTTCATAATGCCAACCCTCCTGCATAAAGGTTTCCGGCCCATTATATATGCCGGGATAAAATACCGCATCTAAGTAAACATCCATTAAATTAAGAAAATCCTTATTGTTTTGGCTGGCAACAGGATACATAGTCTTATCAGAGAAAGTCATCGCATTCAAATATGTATTCAACGAACCCTTTGCCAGCTGAATAAACGGGTCCTTTAGCGGAAATTTTCTGGAACCGCAAAGCACGGCATGCTCCAATATATGGGGTAATCCGGTACTATCCGATGGAGGTGTCCTGAAGCTAACAGAAAAAACCTTATTGCTATCGTCATTTTGTAAATGAAATAACCTGGCACCACTTTTATTATGATAAAATAATCTCCCTATAGAATTTATTTCATCAATATTTTTTTCTTCCAACAATTGAAAACCTTCATAAACATCACCTATTTCAAGCTTTTCCATTGTACTCCTCCTAGCTATTTGAATAATTGTTATATATAATATTTCCACTTTAACAAAATCTAACACTGTATTTGTTGGCATGTTTTCAGCTTTATCCTGTTTCAACCCCAAATCTATTTTTTAATTTTTTATAATCTTGTTTATATAAGACTCCATTTATATAAACAAGATTATAAAC
>DASRMO010000125.1:0-4665 GCA_035647895.1 Clostridia bacterium | reverse complement strand
CAGATTTTCTACATTATAAATATTTACCCTGACATCCCTGGCCTCGGCTGTTCTTTTTATGAGGGACGATAAAACCTTTCCGGGCCCGATCTCTATAAAAGTATTCGTCCCCTCGTCTATCATCGACAAGACGGAATCCTCCCACAGTATAGATTTACTTATCTGATCGATCAGAGAAGGTATGACTTCCGACTTGGATGATAAAATTTTAGCATTTACATTGGTTACGACGGGCACTTTGGGGTCATTTATATTTAACCGTTCCAGATCTTTTCTGAGCTTTTCTCCGGCACCTCTGAGCAATTCACAATGGAAAGGGGCGCTCACCGGCAATAAAACAGCCTTTTTAGCACCGATCTCTTTAGCTGTTTTAACAGTTGATTCCACAGCCTTTATTTCGCCCGAAACAACTGTCTGCCCCGGACAATTATAATTGGCTGCTTCTACTATCCCATGCCCTTTGGAATTTTCAATACATAATCCGATTTGCTCCCTATCTAAGCCCAAAATAGCCGCCATAGCACCTACGCCCATCGGAACCTCATTTTGCATATATCTACCTCTTTTTTGCACCAATTCCACCGCATCCCCGAATGAAAACACATTTGATTTAACCAGGGAAGCATATTCGCCAAGGCTCAAACCTGCGGTTATGTCACAATCGATTCCCTCTTCTTCCAATACCTTCAGTATGGCAATGGAAACAGTCAATATGGCCGGTTGGGTATTTTCTGTCTTTATCAGTTCGTTTTTCGGGTCTTCGAAACAGAGCTTCCCCATATCCATGCTTATTTTATCACTTGCCTCCTCAAAAATATTCCTTGCATCCGAAAAATTATCAAAAAAATCTTTTCCCATTCCCACATATTGAGCCCCTTGACCCGGAAAAACAAAGGCAATATTATTCATCTATTATACCTCCATATAGAACTTGCTCACCAAATCAAGCCGGTTTTTAGCATCCAGTATAATCTCTTCTATTATTTCCTTACAAGGTTGAATTTTGTTGATCATACCGGCAATCTGCCCGGCCATCACGGAGCCATTTTCAACATCACCTTCTACAGCAGCTAATTCAAGCTTTCCCTGCCCCAACTGTTCAGTCTTTTCAACTTCAACCCCTTTTTGTTCTAATTCTAAAAACTGTCTCGCCAATTTGTTCTTCAACATCCTTACCGGATGTCCCGTAACCCTTGCCGTAACCACTGCATCCCTATCCTTTGCTTTTAATATCATGTTTTTATAATTTTTATGTACCGTGCACTCCTCCGCACAGATAAACCGCGTTCCAATTTGAACACCTTCCGCACCTAGGGATAGAGCGGCCAGTAAACCTCTCCCGTCGGCAATTCCTCCGGCCGCAATAACGGGAATATTAACCGCATCCGCCACCTGGGGTACCAGCACCATTGTAGTGAGCTCACCTACATGCCCCCCTGCCTCCGTTCCTTCCGCAATAACGGCATCCGCCCCTGAATTTTCCATTCTTTTTGCCAGTGCAACCGTAGGTACAACCGGAATTATTTTAGTCCCGGCACCCTTGAGCTTTTTAATAAACTTGGCGGGATTTCCCGCACCCGTAGTCACTGCAGGCACTTTAAACCTACAAACAATATCCACTACCTCCTCCGCAAAGGGGGATAATAACATAATATTTACCCCAAAGGGTCTATCGGTAAGTTTTTTGAGTTTTATAATTTCTTCTTCCACAATTTTTGCGGAGGAATTGCCTGCGGCAATAATTCCCATTCCGCCCGCCTCAGATACGGCTGCTGCCAATTCCGCCGTAGATACCCACGCCATTCCCCCCTGTATTATAGGGTATTTAATATCTAATATTTTACATATTCCGGTATCAATCATAAAAATTACCCCCTGAAAACTATTTACACCATTTGATTACGGAAGAACCCCAGGTCAAACCCCCGCCGAAGGCAACCAATATTATTATATCCCCCGCCTTGATACTGCCCTTTTTAACAGCTTCATCCAATGCCACCGGAATAGAAGCCACGGACATATTTCCATAATCATTTAAATTTACATATACCTTATCCATAGTTAAATTGATCTTTTTTGCAACCGCCTCTATAATTCTTATATTTGCTTGATGGGGGATCATATAATCCACATCTTCTATACTATAACCCACATCCTTTATAATCTCTAAAGCTGATTTTGACATGGCCCTCACTGCAAATTTAAATACTTCCCGCCCATCCATATGTATATAGTGCAAATCCTTCAGAATGGTTTTTATTGATGCGGGCATTCTGGAACCTCCTGCGGGCTGTGTCAAATAATCACCCCTAAATCCGTCGGAGCCCAGACTGCTGGAAAGTATACCGAGGCCCCCCTCAACCTGTTGCAACACCGCAGCCCCTGCCCCGTCGCCAAATAAGACACAGGTCCTGCGGTCTTTCCAATTGGTTATCTTGCTCAGGGTTTCGGCGCCTATTATCAATACATTTCTATACACTCCGGTTTTAATAAATTGTTCACCGATAGCCAAGGCATATAAAAACCCTGAACATGCTGCTTCTATATCAAATGCCACCGCATTTTTAGCACCGATATTTTTCTGCACTATACAAGCAGTCGATGGAAACGCCATATCCGGTGTTGCGGTGGCTACTATAATTAAATCAATATCCTCTAATAATAAACCGGCATCATCGATGGCAATTTTAGCGGCCTCAGTGGCTAAATCCGATGTTGCTGTTTTATCATCCGCAATTCTTCTTTCGGATATTCCGGTTCTGGCTCTGATCCATTCATCGGTTGTGTCCACCATTTTTTCCAGATCAAAGTTAGTTAACTTTTTTTCAGGAAGACAGCTTCCCGTACCCGTAATACCTACTGACAGAAATTCATTCAATAATATCCTCCCCTAAACCGGTAATCTTTTCGGCTATATCATCTATCACATTATTTTCTACGAATTTAATTCCCTGTCTTATTGCGTTTTTAACAGCTTTTGCATCAGAACTCCCATGAGCCTTGATCAATACCCCTTTAACTCCTAAAAATGGTGCCCCGCCATATTCCGTATAATCGAAACGCTCTTTGAAATCTTTGAACCCTGATTTTAATAATGATGCGCCTATCTTTCGAAGGGTGTTTTTAACAAACTCTTCTTTTAATAATCTGAAAATAGAATCCGCCAAACCCTCCGTAAGCTTTAAAATAACATTACCCGTAAAACCGTCACATACTATGACATCTGCATATCCGGCCGGTATATCCCTAGCCTCTATATTCCCTTTAAAATTAAATGGGCCGTTTTTACAGAGTTTATGTGCCTCTTTTACAATTTCACTCCCTTTTTCCTCTTCTATACCTATATTTACAATACACACACTGGGTTTCTTTATTTCGAACACCTTTTCAGCATATACACTGCCCATAATTCCGAATTCTAATAAATTTCTTGGTTTACAATCCGAATTGGCACCGCCGTCAATGAGCACCGACATCCCGTCGGTAGTCGGGTACGGAGGTGCGAGAGCAGGCCTGTCTATACCTTTAATTCTCCCCAGAATTAAAAGCCCCCCGGCTAATAGGGCTCCCGTATTCCCTGCGGATACAATAGCATCTGCTTTTTTTTCTTTAACAAGTTTTAATGCCACCGCCATTGAGGAATCTTTTTTTTCTCTGATTGCCGATACCGGCTTGTCTTCATTGGTAATTATTTCACTGCAATGAACTATCTCAATTTTTTCCCTCGCATAGTCATATTTTGCTAATTGCTCCTCTATCATTGATTCATTGCCCGTAAGTATAACATCTATATTGTAACTTTTAACCGCCTCAACAGCCCCTTTAACGGTAGCAACCGGAGCATTGTCCCCTCCCATCGCATCAATAACAATCCTCATATTTTGCCTCCTCCTATAATAGTAAATGCAAGGAAATATTATATATTTTATAGGAATAATAGCCTTGCAATCTAATGTCTCTTTTTTATTTACTTTTAATTATTACCAATATAAACTTGCCCCTGAACACCTGCACTTGATTGACATATATTTTAACATGGACAAAATGATTGTTTCCCCTGACTCTCATAACCTCTGCCTTTGCTACCAGTTTATCACCCGCGCTTACAGGGCTTAAATATTTAATATTAGATACCCCCGTCAGTGCTACTTCGGCATCTATTACAGCCATTGCTAAAGATTCTGCTTGTGAAAAAATATGATGCCCCCTTACTACACTGGTTTTGCTGAACGCCATTTCAGGTGTGGTCTCCAAAATCGATATTCCGCTGACACCCAAATCCAAATCCACCAATTCCCCTACGATTTCCGCACCAACAATACTGCGCACCTTTTCATAGTTCTTTTTCGCTACATTCTTGATGCGTTGCCTGAGCTCCGGGATTGCTAATTCCAATCTATCTAATCGGATAGTCTGTATGCTCACATTAAAATGTTCGGATAGATCCTCGTCTGTCATAAACGGATCCTCTCTCAGTAATGTCAATAATTTTTTTTGTCTGGTTGCTTTATTTAACTTTACGGGTTTGTTCACCTTTGTCACCTCGGTTTAGTACTTAAGACTAGTACCTGATTATAATGTAAAGTATATAATTATTCTATAAAAAAATCAAGTATTATATTCCATATAAATAAAAAGCCCATCCAAAATATCCGGCCCATATTC
>DASRMO010000124.1:0-3335 GCA_035647895.1 Clostridia bacterium | reverse complement strand
AGAATATATTCCACCTAATATTAATAATATTGCCGATGTCTCCCCTAAACAGCCTCCTATGTTCCCTATAAACATATCAAACAGCTTAGGCGCTCCTTCCGGAACCTCGGCAAGCCCTTTTACAAAACTCAAAGGTGTTGCAGTAGATACAACATCCACTGCTCCGGATGTTGCAGTAGATATAACTTCCTTCGCCCCCGGCTTAACCCAATTGGTCATATGGCCGGTATAAGAAACCATTAATATAATCCTGGCTGCTAATGCAGGATTCATAAAATTATGGCCTAGCCCGCCAAAAAATTGTTTCACAACTACTATGGCTATAATAGCACCTAAAACCGGAAGCCACCATGGCGCAGAGGCCGGCATATTAAAAGCTAATAATAGCCCCGTCACTACCGCACTTGAATCATTAATAGTTATGGGCTGTTTTCTAATTTTCTGGAATACAGCCTCTGAAACAACAGCCGTAAATACTGATAAAAATATAATTTTTGCTCCATTTATTCTAAAATAATATAATGCCCCTAATGTTGCAGGTAACAATGCAATTATTACATCCAACATTACTTTTTGTATCGTATTTTCATCCCTGATATGGGGTGAAGAGGATACAAATAATCTTTCTTCCATCAATCTTCCCTCCCATCAATTAATTATTTTGCTTTCTTTTCTTTTCAGAAATTGCAGCCTTTGCTACTCTAATAGATTGTAATAAAGGTCTCTTTGATGGACAAATAAATGAGCATGAACCACATTCAATACAATCTAACGCTCTATATTTCTCTGCGTGTTCCATCATGTTGTTTAGAGAATATGCACTAATTTGTAATGGTTGAAGATTAACAGGACAAATTTCAACACATTTTCCACAGCGTATACATTGTTTCGGCTCCGGAATCCTTGCTTCTTCTTCATCGAATATTAATAACCCGGAAGAACCTTTTGTTATCACAACTTCGTCCGTATATTGAGCAAATCCCATCATAGGCCCACCCATGATTATCTTTCCGGGAGTTTTGGAATAACCTCCACATTGCTCAATTACCTCTTTAATAGGTACTCCCACCTTTATCAATAGATTTTTAGGATTCGCTATGGCACTACCTGCGACAGTAGTTATTCTATCGATTGACGGCATGCCTGTCCTCAATGTTTTAGCAATTTCCGCCGCTGTTGCAACATTATTTACAACGACCCCCGCTTCGGATGAACTGCCGCCGGCGGGCACTTCCTTACCTATGCAGGCATAAACCAACTGATCGCTTGCGCCTTGTGGATATTTTGTATGAAGTGCAACAATCTTGATGTTCGGGTATTGTTTTGCAGCCTTTTCCATAGACTCGATAGCATCCCGTTTATTATCCTCAATACCTATAACACCCTTAGATACATTTTTTGCCTTCATCATGGCCCTCAATCCATAAATAACATCCTCCGGATTTTCTACCATAAGACGGTGATCCGCCGTTAAATAAGGCTCACATTCCGCTCCGTTTAATATGAAATATTCAATTTTCCTGTCTTTTAACTCTGTTATCTTGACATGAGCCGGGAAAGTGGCCCCACCCATACCGACTATTCCCGCATCCTTAACAGCAGCTACAATCTCTTCCGGCTTCAAGGATTCAATATCTCCTATTGGCTTTATAGAAGGATGTACTTCATTTAAACCATCGGATTCAACAACAATAGCCTGAACTTCTCCGCCGTTAGCGTCCGGTATTTTAGTGATCTCTTTAACAATACCGGATACACTTGAATGCACCAGAGCTGAGATAAAGGCATCGGATTCCCCTATCCGCTCTCCTACAGTAACACGATCCCCAACTTTTACCAAAGGTTGACAAGGTGCGCCTGCATGCTGTTTTAACGGTATAAATACAACACTTGGTTCAACAGCCTTTTCCACCTCAAGATGAGCTGTTGCTTCCTTATAGCCGGGGGGATGAATACCGCCCCTAAAGGTTAAAGACTTCATTATATATTTCACCCCTTAAATGTTATTTGATTATAGTTTTTTAAATTTATATTGTGCCGCCAGGCCGGCATATGTTGATTATTAATTAACACATATAAGCAAATAAAATATTGTATACTAAATCTACCGAATATTTATAAAAACATATATAAAACAGCATGAACAGTATCAATATTCCTCGTTTAAACACATTTAAAGTCATTAAAAATCTATAATCATTGATTTATTATTATAAAATAATTGCCCTACACTACTATATTAGTACAAAATCTAACATTTAACAAGCAGTATAGCCTATCTTTTACACATTTTTTTATTTATACTTTCCTATTTCGCTATTATATTGCCTAACGCGACATACTCCAAGTCTTTACACCAATTAGGGAAATCTTCAAGAAAGTTTATATTTTTAGAAATGAACCTTATCTATATCTATTTCCTGATTATTTCTATTGTTCTAAATAAATTATCCAAGAAATAATTTTGAAGTTTGTGCAATTCCTGTTTGTCTTCAATTATTTTTAAAGATTCTGTAATATTTTTTTTCTGATATTCAATCATTTCTTTTATATCATTCTCACTGATAAAATCTTTAGGCAATTCCATATTGCTAACCTCTTCAAGCATTCGGTCTAAAAGGTTTTGATGATTTCCCAATATTTCCTTGTACTTACCTAATTTTGACTCTTCATTATCGGATTTGTATAGGCTATCCGAGGACTGTTCTAATAATTCTAACAACAAATTCATATCTTCTATAAACTCTTTTGTACCTTTGTTCTCCTCGTCTAAGTATCGTATTTGTTTTTGCGGTATATACATCTGCCCTATGTATGCATCCTCATAAATCTCTCTGATCCCTTCTATTTTACTTTCCATATCTTCTCTTTTAGTTGATGCAAATGTGTAGATCTTGTACGTATCATCTAATTTATATGTAATATGAGGTAGATTATGATTATCTAACTCTTCGGTTAATAATTCTATATTCTTATTGTCAGATACACTGGCTACTTGTATCATATATATTGATATAGAATTCAAATTTGCGACTTCCCCATTTAATTCCTCTTTTTTAAATTCGGAATCAGTATCGTTCTTTTCTTGTAGAATATCACCGCCTGATTCGCCATTTTCCTTAAGAACAATTTCCTCCGGTGACTTTAACATGTCATCGGTATTAATTGTAGGTATAACCCACCATTCGGTAATTTTCGAACCTATTGTTATAGCTATTACAGGTAGTATAAATAAAAATAATAAGGCTATTATTATATTAGTTTTTTTCTGCTTTCTTCGTATACCAATTTTAGATCTTTTCAAAATTATCTCCTCCCTAACATGATAATTTAAT
>DASRMO010000123.1:0-2809 GCA_035647895.1 Clostridia bacterium | reverse complement strand
GGTTTTATCCGTAGCATTAACTTCCGCTTCCACTTCTACTCCATTATCAATAAACTGAAATCTGATATCCGCTCCGGTTAAGGATATATTATGGCACATGGGAATCAATTCACTGGTTTTTTTAGCCCCCATTATTCCCCCCACCTGAGCCACTGATAATACATCACCTTTTTTTATCAATCCGTCTTTTATCCTTTGAAGGGTTTCACCTTTCATAATAATTTTTCCTCTGGCTATGGCAGTCCTCCTGGTTATATCTTTATCTCCAACTTCCACCATATGAGCCATACCGTCTTCGTTAAAATGGGTCAAGCTATCCATATTTATCCCCCTATTTGATTCATATTTCTGATTATATACTGTTCATCTTCTAAATGATGGCTTTCTTCTTTAGTCCATATAGAACTTTTGATGATCTTCTTTATGTCCCTGCCGTTTCTCAAGGCAAATTTTAAATCTATCTCCCTATCCGAATGCAGGCAAAGCTTTAATTTTCCTGAAGATGTAAGCCTGACCCTATTGCAATTAGCGCAAAATTTGCAGGTAATAGGATTTATGAGGCCTACCTTACCCTTAACACCGGGTAGGGCATAATAAGTTGCCGGAGAGGATATATCCTCTCTCTCTATGGGAATAAGTTCACCTACGGTCTTTAATACAAAATCATTAGAAATAAATTTTTCCTCGGCAAAACCGGCGGCTTCCCCTATAGGCATCAATTCTATAAACCTTACATCTATACCCCTTTTGGTAAAATCTATTAAATCCCTTATTTCATTGTCATTGATTCCGCCAATCAATACCGTATTGATTTTGACCGGGGTTAAACCTACATTTACAGCCTCATCAATGCCTTCTAATACAGCATTAAGATCCCCGCACCTTGTAATTTCCACAAACTTCACAGGGTCTAATGTATCTAGACTGATATTAACTCTATTTAATCCAGCTTCCTTCAAGGGCTTGGCCATCTGTTTCAACAATTGGCCATTTGTGGTCATGGTCAGATCCTTGACCCCTTCCAGCCTGCTTACTTTACTTATCAAATCAACAACACCTTTTCTGACCAAGGGCTCCCCGCCGGTAAATCTAATTTTATCAATCCCCAATTCCACAAAGTTTTTTATCAATACATATATCTCCTCAAGAGATAACATATCCTCATGGCGTAATTTATCCTCTATGCCCCCCTCCGGCATACAATAAATGCATCTAAAATTACATCTGTCCGTCAAGGATATCCTGAGATAGTTTATTTTTCTCCCAAATGAGTCTCTCACTTTATCACCTAGTTTCCTATTATTATTGTTACATCCTTAGCGTTCTAAAATTCATATATACTTGATTATTGGCTTAAGATTAAATGAGTAAAAAAGCAGCCCTAGAAAAGGCTGCATAATATCTTCCTTTCCAATACGGGAGGCATAGGGGTTTCCCCTTATACCCATAGGCTTTGATTCTTGGCTGAATTTCAGCTTTAGAATTTCAAGCTCGAAAAATTACTATAAATATTCATTTTTTCTTCTCTTGCAAATCCTATCAAAATTACATTTAATTCTCTAGCCATATGAACAGCCGATGATGTTGGGGCAGATCTGGAAACTATCATTGTAATACCCATCTTCACCGCTTTTGCCAACATTTCGGAAGAAATTCTACCGCTGGTCAAAATCATTTTATCCCCCAAGTTCATATCCTCGGCTAATGCTCTGCCCAGCACCTTATCTAATGCATTATGTCTCCCGATATCTTCTTCAAAATATATTATACCACTATTATCACATATAGCACAAACATGAACCCCCCCGGTTGCGTAAAAAAGCTCCGAACTCCTGCTGAATTCCGCCATCAATTTCTTTATCTCATAAATCGATATATCTAAGAGGGCTGCTGTCTGCTTCAACTTCAAAGAGCCCGGAATATCGTAAAGCATCGTGCACTTCCCGCCGCCTGAAGTTATTGTCTTTTTCAGTTGCAGCTTTTCACCGGGGACATTTTGGGCCTTTAACCCTATATAAGCCCTTCCCCATTCCTCATCTATTCGAATATCATCTATTTCAGAATAATCCCTTATAAGGCCTTCGGAATACAAAAATCCTATAGCTAAATATTTTAGAGATTTAGGACTGCATAAAAGGGTTATAATCTCTTCACCATTTATAAAAATAGTCAAGGAATACTCCGATATTACCGTATCTTCTACTATAGCCTTATTTTCACCATCTATTTTCAATATATTATACTTTTTGATCAACTCCATTAAAATTGCCCCTATCGTCAGGACTAAAATTATTTAAGCCCATTTCACCCTTCTATTTTCTGGCACAATCACTGGTTCTATCGGTCAATATTTCTAATCCATGATAAATACTATCCAAAACATAATCTAAAGCCTCTTTCACAGCCTTTGGACTTCCGGGGAGATTTACTATCAGCGTTCCTCCCCTGATTCCGGAAACTGCCCTGGAAAGCATTGCCCTGGAGGTAATATTAAGACTGTGATACCTTATAGCCTCGACGATACCATTTGCCATCCTGTCACAAACACCAAGAGTAGCTTCAGGGGTCACATCCCTTTTGTTAAATCCTGTACCTCCTGTGGTTAATATCAGGTCTACCTTTAATTCATCTGCCATATGGATCATTTCCTGTGTCAATTTTTCCGCATTATCGGGTACTATCACCTGTCTTATAACCTCATAACCTTTTGCCCCCACCAATTCTGCAATAACAGGCCCCGACAGGTCTTCTCTTTCACCCCTCGAACCCTTATCACTGGAAGTAATTATCCCTACCTTAAACATTCAAC
>DASRMO010000122.1:0-10613 GCA_035647895.1 Clostridia bacterium | reverse complement strand
GAACCTATAATGAACAACACATCGTTACCTTCTACTTCGCCTATTGAATTTGTCATAGCTCCGCTTCCTAATGTAGCTGCAAGACCTGCAACTGTAGGAGCATGTCATGTTCTGGCGCAGTGATCCACGTTATTAGTACCTATTGCGGCCTTCATCATTTTTTGGAACAGATAGTTTTCCTCATTGGTACAACGTGCGGAACTCAGCCCTGCTATTGCATCCGGTC
Source organism: Clostridia bacterium (assembly GCA_035647895.1). GTDB lineage: Bacteria > Bacillota > Clostridia > Peptostreptococcales > Natronincolaceae > JAAZJW01. Next base: position 10,387 of record DASRMO010000122.1, on the reverse strand, counting down.
CGTCTTCTGCTTTTATTTTATTCAGTTTTTCAGCTATGAAATCCAAAGCTTCATCCCAGCTCGCCTCTACAAATTCTCCATCTTTTTTAATCAGAGGAGTCGTGATTCTATCCGGGCTGTATGCAAAGTCCGTATGGAATCTTCCTTTTACGCAGAGTGAACTGCCGTTTACTATGGAATCAGGCTTAGGAGTTACCCCAACTACCCTTCCGTCTTTCACATTCAAGTCATAAGTACATCCCACTCCGCAGAGTGAACATGTAGTAGTAACTTTTTCTACTTCCCAAGGCCTCGTGCCCTCGAACTGCCTATTTGTAAGTGCTCCGGTAGGACAAACGCTCACACATTGTCCGCATAATCTACAGATTTCATAACTCATCGGCTCATTAAACGGTGTCCCTACCGTAGCATCAAAGCCCCTGCCCACAAAATCTATAGCATGTGTCACTTGAATTTCATCACATACCCTGACACATTTACCGCAGAGTATACATTTATTCGGATCTCTCACTATAACAGGGTTTGCATCGTCTACCGCATACTCTACTACTTCCCCGATGTACGATGGTTTTTTAACCCCATATCTATAAGCAACGTCCTGAAGATCACAATTTCCTGCCTTTTCACAAGTTAAACAATCAACAGGATGGCTGGATAATAACAAATCTATAACTTTTTTACGTGCCTCAACCACCTTTTCGGATTCTGTTTGTATTACCATTCCTTCGGTCGCTTCCGTAGTACAGGATGCAACTAAATTCCTGGCACCCTCTACTTCTACTACGCATAGCCTACACCCGCCGTATATTGAAAGTGTTTCATCATAGCATAAGGTAGGGATATATATATTGTTTTCTCTTGCACATTGCAATATAGTCTTCCCTTTTTCCGCCTTAATTTCTTTGCCATTCATTGTAATAGTAACCATACCGTCACCTCCGCATTTAATTATACAAAATTAAATATTATTCTTTTATTTTAAAATACAATCATGAATTATTCGACTGTTACAGCACCAAATCTACAAACCTCGTAACATTTGCCGCACTTAATACATAAGTCCTGATTGATCTTGTGTGTATCCTTAAGTACACCTGTGATAGCACCCGCAGGACAATTTCTGGCACATATGGTACAACCGGTACATTTTTCAGGATCTATTGTATATGTCAATAAAGCTTTACATTGTTTAGCCGGGCATTTTTTATCATTTATATGTGCTTCATATTCGTCCCTAAAATATTTTATTGTTGTAAGCACAGGATTTGCGGCAGTCTGGCCTAAACCGCAAAGAGAGGTGGTCTTTATAAATTCACCTAGTTCTATCAGTTTTTCTATATCTCCGGGCTCACCCTTGCCTTCTGTTATTTTCTCAAGCATTTCTAACATTCTCTTGGTACCTTCACGGCATGGTGTACATTTTCCGCAGGACTCTTTACATGTGAAATCCAAGAAGAATTTCGCCATATCCACCATACATGTTGTTTCGTCCATAACAACCATACCACCGGAACCCATGATAGCACCTGTTTCCTGAATGGATTTATAATCAATCGGTGTATCTAAAAATGCCGAGGGTATACATCCTCCCGACGGTCCACCCATTTGTACCGCCTTAAATCCTTTATCATCGGCAATTCCTCCGCCTATACCGAATATTATTTCCCTTATGGTCATTCCCATAGGAACTTCAACCAATCCGCCTTTTTTGATCTTGCCCGCAAGTGCAAACAGTTTTGTTCCTTTACTATCTTCCGTTCCTACGGCTGCAAAGGCTTCTCCTCCGTTAGCCAGTATAAACGGTATATTGGCATAAGTCTCAACATTATTGATATTGGTAGGCTTGCCCCAATAACCTTTTTGTGCCGGGAATGGAGGTTTTGGCCTAGGCATTCCTCGGTTACCTTCCAATGATTCCAAAAGTGCCGTTTCTTCTCCGCATACAAAGGCTCCCGCCCCTGCTTTAATTCTTAAATCAAAATTAAATTTACCTTTTCCGAATAGGTCTGCACCCAAATATCCCTTTTCTCTTGCTTGTGCCATAGCGATATTCAATCTCTTAATTGCCAAAGGATACTCGGCTCTTACATATATGATTCCCTCGGAAGCACCTATCGCATATCCGGCTACTATCATACCTTCGATTAGGGCATGGGGGTCTCCCTCGATTATACTTCTATCCATAAAAGCACCGGGGTCGCCTTCGTCCGCGTTACAGACCAAATATTTCACATCTCCGGGTGATTGCCGTGCTGCATTAAATTTAAACCAGGTAGGAAAACCGGCTCCGCCTCTACCTCTCAACCCGGAAACCTTTACTTCTTCTATTACTTCTTCAGGTGTCATCTCTTTAATGCATCTTTCAATAGCCCTATATCCTCCGGATTCTATATATTCATCTATGTTTTCAGGATTAATAATTCCGCAGTTTCTCAATGAAATCCTTTTTTGTTTAGCCATAGCTTCTACGTCTTCATCATCTATAATACATTCATTTTCTTTGGCTTTACCGGCAACTATGTCTTTAACTATTTCTTTTGCTTTTTCTTCATCTACTTTTACAAAAGTTGTTTTTTCGCCGGCATCATCTATAAAATCTACTACCGGCTCTAAATAACATGAACCGATACATCCGGTAGCTCCCAATTCTATGTCTGCACTGCTGTTTTTAATTTCTTCTTCCAAAGCTTTGTATACCTTAACAGCCCCGGCAGCTACACCGCAGCTTCCTTGCCCCACAATGAGTTTCATGTACTACTCCCCCTTTACTTTATATTATTCCTCGCTTGCCTTTATTTCTTTGAGAATCTCCCTTGCTTTTTTCGGAGTCAATTTACCGAATACTTCGCCGTCTATCATCATTACCGGTGACAAGCTGCAGCAACCTAAACAAGCTACATGTGTTAAAGTAAATAGACCGTCTTCCGTGGTCTCTCCCTCAGCTATTCCTAATTCCTCACAGATGGCTTCTCCTATAGCTTTCGCGCCGTTAACATGGCAAGCGGTTCCCTGACAGAGTAATATTACATGTTTACCTACAGGGTCTAATCTGAATTGAGTATAAAAAGTAGCAACACCATAAATTTTAGCACGTTGAATCCCGGTTTTTTCCGATACATAATTTAATGCCTCTTCCGGTAAATATTCATAGAGTCCCTGAACATCTTGCAAAATACTGATGAGGCTGCCTTTTATGCCCTCGTATTTACTCAGTATTTCATCTAGTTTGTCCACATCCTTTACTGCAACATTGCCCTTTCCATTACATCCACAACAAGCCATTCACTCCCCACTCCTTTCAAAATAAATATAGTTTATCACATAAGAGGATTACATCCCCTTGCAATCTGTACTTAGATATGCATGTACAATATTTATACTATGTTTACTCTTGATGTGTTAAAAATATTAATCATAGTGTATACTACGATTATACCTTTATGGCCGTAAAACCTGAATTTTCGACCATATCAGATAAAAAACAATATTAACTATTAAATCCCCCCTATTCAACATTATTCATAAAGCCTTATTAAATGTCCGATTTAAAAGGTTAAATACTTCACAATAATTAAAGCCATCACAATTATATAATACCATTTTAACAGGCCTTTGTAAATGTATTTTATAGCCTGTGTTCCCGGAAAAACTGCATTACATTTTTCGCCACCTTTTCATTTATTTCTTTCACCTCCAACAATTCTTCCAATGTTGCGTTTTTTATTCTATCAATGGTTCTAAAATGCACCATCAGGGCCCTTTTCCTTACCTCCCCTATTCCCGGTATTTCCTCCAATATAGACTGTAATATGCTTTTTTTCCTCAGGCTCCTATGATAATTGACAGCAAAACGATGGGCTTCATCCTGAATTTTAGTTATCAATCTGAAAAGGCCGGATACTTTTTTAACATATATTTTGTTTCCTTCATATACCAATCCCTTAGTACGATGTTTTTCATCCTTCACTATGCCACATACCGGAATATCCAACTTCAGAGAATTTAGAGACTTTTTGGCACTACCGACCTGCCCCAATCCCCCATCCACCATTATTAAATCCGGGAAAACAGCGAATTTACCTTCTAATACTTCCATGGACCCTTCAATAATGTTCCGGGTCTCTTCCATTCCCCTTCTGAAGCGCCTGCCGATTATTTCCTCCATGCCGGCGTAATCATCAGGCCCCTCTACTGTCCTGATTTTGAACCTTCTGTAATCGCTCCTTTTGGGTTTCCCGTCCTCAAACACTACCATTGAAGCGACAGAATCCACCCCCTGTATATTCGAAATATCAAAACATTCTATCCGTTGAGGTGTTTGTTCTAAATTTAACAATTCGGCAAGCTCTTTCAGGGTATCCTCCGTCCTCTCTTCTACCGGCTCTTTCATCTCTATGCTTTGCTTCATAGTGATAACCGCATTTTTCTTTACCATCTCTAACAGCTGTTTTTTAGTCCCTCTCTGTGGAACCTTGATGGTGACTTTATTTCCCCTCTTATCGCTCAGCCATTCCTCCAATACTTTTAAATCTTCTACCTGCCCTTCTATCAATATTTCTTTGGGTATAAAATTAGAATTGCTGTAAAACTGTTTTAAAAATGATGAAATGATTTCCTGCTCCGTATTATCCCCTGTATTTTTTAATATAAAATGTTCACGTCTGACAAGCTTCCCTTTGCGGACGAAAAACACTTGTACCCAGCTGTCCCCGCCCCCCTGTGCCATAGCAATAATATCTCGGTCCTGCCCGTTTATAGAGACTATTTTTTGTTTTTCCGCTATGCTGTTGAGAGCCGCCATCTGATCCCTGTATTTAGCCGCCTTTTCAAAATCCATCATATCCGCAGCCCTTTTCATTTTCCCTTCTATTTTATGGATGAGTTCCTCTTCCTTGCCGTCCAAAAACATGATTATCTCATGTATCATATTCATATATTCCGCCCTGTCGATTTCTCCGGTGCACGGGCCCGTGCATTTTTCTATATGATAATTTAAACAAGGCCTCTCGCTGTTTTTAATCATTCTTTCTATATTGTTATTGCATTTTCTTATGGGATATATGTTGTTGATGATCTCTATGGTTTCATTCAAAGCCCCTTCATTTGTATAGGGGCCAAAATACCCGGCTCCATCCCTGATGACTCTTCTGGTCTTGACCAATCTGGGATATTCCTCATCCAGAGTGATCTTTATATAGGGATATGTTTTGTCATCCCTCAATAAAACATTATATTTCGGCCTATTTTCCTTTATCAAATTACATTCTAATATCAGAGCCTCCAGTTCCGTATCCGTAATTATATATTCAAATGTGTCTATATGGGATATCATGGCCCTGACTTTCGGAGATTGATTTTTGGAAGACTGAAAATATTGCCTCACCCTGTTTTTGAGGGATACGGCTTTACCGACATATATGATCTCGTGATTTTTGTCCATCATCATATACACTCCCGGCTTATCCGGCAATGTCTCTAATTTTCGTTTTATATCTATGCCAATCATTTTTACCTCCTAAATGGACACAGGGGTAGACGCAGGGGAAGCGGCAGGCTGTGAAAATTGTCATTCTGAGCGCAGCGAAGAATCTCGAACGGCTCAAAATACAGATCCTTCGCATTCGCTCAGGATGACAAAAAGTAAGAACAATGCGCTGGGGACGGTTCCTGGTGCATCCCTATGCTAATAACGGTTTTAAAAATTTACCCGTATAAGATTGTTCTACAGTTATAATCTGTTCCGGCGTACCCGTAGCGATGACTTCTCCGCCTTCGTCCCCGCCCTCCGGGCCGAGATCAATAATATAGTCCGCTGTTTTAATAACATCCAGATTATGCTCTATAACCAGGACCGCATTCCCGCCATCTACGAGCCTTTGCAAGACTTCTATCAGCCTGTCTATATCCGCGGTATGGAGGCCTGTAGTAGGTTCGTCCAATATATATAATGTTTTACCCGTACTCCTCTTGCCCAATTCCGATGCCAATTTTACCCTCTGAGCTTCTCCGCCGGACAGTTGGGTAGAGGACTGTCCTAATTTAATATAACCTAAACCCACATCGTATAATGTCTGCAATTTTCTCCGTATTTTCGGTATATTTTCAAAAAACGCAAGGGCTTCCTCCACATTCATCTGTAAAATGTCGGATATGGTTTTCCCCTTGTATTTTACCTCCAGAGTTTCCCTGTTGTATCTCTTGCCCTTACATACTTCACACGGCACATATACATCCGGAAGAAAGTGCATCTCTATCTTTATGATGCCGTCGCCTTTACAGGCCTCACATCTCCCTCCCTTTACATTAAAACTGAATCGTCCCTTCGGATAACCGCGCATCTTGGCCTTTGTAGTCTGTGCAAATATATCACGTATATCATCGAATACTCCCGTATATGTGGCAGGATTGGAACGCGGTGTTCTGCCTATCGGACTTTGACTTATTTCTATTATCTTATCGATATATTCTATTCCCCTTATCTCCCTGTGGCTGCCGGGTTTGGCTTTTGCACGATTTAATTCCTGTGCCATCCTTTTATATAATATTTCATTTATCAATGTGCTTTTACCGGACCCCGAAACACCTGTGATGCAGGTGAATACACCTAGGGGTATTTCAACATCGATATTTTTTAAATTATTTTCTTCCGCTCCGATTATCTCTAACCAATTGCCGTTAGGTTCTCGTCTTTTCCCGGGGACCCCAATTGATTTCTTCCCACTCAGATATTGACCGGTAACAGACTGTTCCGCCTGCATAATTTCATCTATGGTACCCTCCGCTACAATATTTCCGCCGTGAACACCCGCCCCCGGGCCTATATCGATAATATGGTCTGCCACATGCATGGTACTTTCGTCATGCTCCACCACTATCACCGTATTTCCGAGGTCAGTCAGATGCCTCAATGTCTTCAGTAATTTATGATTATCCCTCTGATGCAGTCCGATACTGGGTTCGTCCAATATATACAAAACTCCCATTAAACCGGAACCTATCTGAGTAGCCAGGCGGATTCGCTGTGATTCTCCACCTGCCAAGGTTGCTGCACTCCTCGATAAAGTCAAATAATCCAACCCTACATCTATTAAAAAATTCAGCCTGGCTTTGATCTCTTTCAGTATTTGCCGGGCAATAAACATTTTTCTCTCACCCAATTTTAATTCATCAAAAAACCGTTTAGCCTCCTTTATAGAGAGCTCCGTTATTTCAAAAATATTCTTATCTGCAATGGTAACCGCCAATGTCACATCCTTAAGCCTGGCACCTTTACAAGCCTCACATTTATTTTCCGCCGTATACTCATCAATCTTCGCCCTCGCATATTCGGAATTAGTTGTCCTGTATCTCCTCACCAAACAGGGAATGACACCCTCAAATATATTCGAATAATCCCTTGCACCTCTAAATCTGGACTCATATCTGAATTCTACTCTTTTTTTACCACTGCCATATAATATATCCTCAATCAGTTCTTCCGGCATGTCCTTTATCGGAGTATCCACATTATAGCCATATTGTTTTACTATGCTGTCCAACATTTTAAAATAATAGGTATTATCATTGGCAGCACCGGAACCGCTCCAAGGGGCTATGGCTCCCTCCCTGATTGTCAAATTCTTATTCGGAATCACCAATTCCGGGTCTATATTCCTCATATACCCTATTCCATTACATTCGGGGCAGGCCCCAAAGGGGCTGTTGAAAGAAAACATCCTGGGAGCCAGTTCCTCTATCCCGATTCCATGTTCCGGACATGCGAATTTTGTAGAAAACAGCATCTCTTCTTTATCTATCACATCCACAATCACTAATGATTCGCTGAGCTTTAACACTGTTTCTATAGAATCCGCCAACCTGGACTGTATGCCTTCCTTCACAACAATCCTATCCACTACCACTTCTATATCATGCTTTATTGTCTTGGCAAGTTCGATATCCTCATACAGCTCCCTTACCTCTCCGTCGATGCGGACCCTCACAAAACCTTCCTTTTTTATCTTCTCCAGTATCTTTTGGTGCTCCCCTTTTCTGCCTCTGACCATGGGGGCCAACAACTGTAATCTGGTACCGGTCTCTAATTCCATAATTTTATCCACTATCTGCTCTACTTCCATCTGGCTGATCTCTATACCGCATACGGGGCAGTGAGGCGTACCCACTCTGGCAAATAATAGCCTCAGATAATCATAAATCTCAGTGACTGTCCCTACGGTAGAACGCGGATTTTTGCTTGTAGTCCTCTGGTCTATTGAGATTGCCGGTGAAAGCCCCTCTATATATTCCACATCCGGTTTTTCCATCTGCCCCAGAAATTGTCTCGCATATGAAGATAAACTCTCTATATATCGCCTTTGGCCCTCTGCATAGATTGTATCGAGAGCCAATGAAGATTTTCCTGAACCGGAAATCCCGGTTATGACTATAAATTTATCCCTTGGCACTTCAACATTGATATTTTTTAAATTGTGTTCCTTTGCCCCTCTTATAATGATTTTATCTCTTGACATCAATTATCCCTTCCCATATATACTTTATTCTTTACTCCGGAAAAGTCACAGAGGAAGCCACTCCGGAAAAGCCTCTCCGGAAAAGCCACAGGGGACAGTCCCCTTGGTCAACAAAAACTGACCAAATGGACAGTCCCCATGGCTTTTCGAGATTTTTCATTTCATTTCATTTATTCAAATTCCTACGCTCTTACAAAATCCCGTTTTAAAGATTCGATTTTATCCCTCAACTCCGCAGCCCTCTCAAATTGTAAATCCTTGGCTGCCCGCATCATTTCCTTTTCAAGGCCTTTGATTATTTTTTCCAATTCTTCTATAGATAAAATTTTCTTGATTGCCGCCTTTCCGTATTTATCCTCTTCCTCCGCAACCCTGGTTGCCTCTATTACATCCCGAATTCCTTTTTCTACAGACCTTGGCTTTATATTATGTTTTAAATTATATTGTTCCTGTATCTCTCTCCTTCTCTGGGTTTCATCTATAGCCGTTTTCATGGACCTGGTAATTTTATCCGCATACATGATGACCTTTCCGTCCACATTTCGGGCAGCCCTGCCGACTGTCTGAATCAATGAAATTTCGGAGCGTAAAAATCCTTCCTTATCCGCATCCAATATGGCTACCAAAGATACCTCAGGTAAATCCAAACCTTCCCTCAACAGATTTATACCTACCAGAACGTCAAATTCCCCCAACCGCAGGTCCCTGATTATCTCCATCCTCTCTATGGTCTTTATATCGGAATGCAGGTATCTCACCTTTATATCCATTTCATCCAAATAATCCGTCAGATTTTCCGCCATCTTTTTCGTGAGCGTAGTGATCAATACCCTCTGCTTATTCTCAACTCTCCTGTTTATTTCACTGATCAAGTCATCTATCTGCCCTTCAATAGGCTTGACCTCGATTGCCGGATCCAGTAATCCCGTAGGCCTTATCACTTGCTCTACAATTTTATCCTTCTTTTCCATCTCATAAGGCCCCGGAGTAGCGCTCACATATAAAATTTGATTTACCAGCCCTTCAAATTCTCCGAAATTAAGAGGCCTGTTGTCGTAAGCCGACGGTAATCTGAAGCCGTAATTGACTAAAGAATCCTTTCTCGAACGGTCTCCCCCGTACATCCCCCTGATCTGCGGAAGCGTAACGTGAGATTCGTCCACAATGATCAAATAATCCTCCGGAAAATAATCTATGAGGGTATAGGGCCTGCTCCCCGGTGCCCGTCCCGTTATATGTCTCGAATAATTTTCTATGCCCTGACAAAACCCTACTTCCCTTAACATCTCGATATCATACATCGTGCGCTGCTGTATCCTCTGCGCTTCTATGAGTTTATCCTCTTCTTTAAATTGTTTGACTCTCTCTTCCAATTCCTCTTCTATTGTTTCTATAGCTGTCTCTATCTTTTCCGAACTTGTGGCATAGTGGGATGCCGGAAAAATTGAAGCATGCTGCCTTACCCCGATTATCTCTCCGGTCAAGCTGTTTATTTCTATTATCCGTTCAATCTCGTCGCCAAAAAATTCAACACGAAGAACATTGTCCGCGGATGAGGCGGGAAATATTTCTACGGTATCTCCTCTTACCCTGAATGTTCCACGGACAAAATTTATATCATTTCTTTCATATTGTATATTTACCAACTGCCTCAAAACTTCTTCCCTGCTCTTTTCCATGCCTGTCCTGAGAGAAACTACCAGCCTCTTATATTCTACCGGATCCCCCAGTCCATATATACAAGAAACGCTCGCTACTATGATGATATCCCGCCTTTCTAATAAAGCAGATGTAGCAGAATGTCTCAATTTATCAATTTCATCATTTATAGATGAATCTTTTTCTATATAGGTGTCACTGTGCACAACATATGCTTC
>DASRMO010000121.1:0-2812 GCA_035647895.1 Clostridia bacterium | reverse complement strand
AAAACTATATTTTTATAGTCCCGGCTATTCTGCTAAAAATTGTTCCATTACTTCCATAGCCACAGAACCATAGGTTGTCCCGGGGCCTCCCGACATCAATATGGCTACGCCAATAGTCTCATAAATCTCCTCACGGGTAGCGCCGACATCTAATGCCCCCTTGACATGGGCCTGAATGCAACCGGCACATCTCAAGACTATGGCCATGCCCAATGCAATCAATTCCTTATCCTTTGTGGATAAGGCACCGTCCTTGGCCGCTTCACCGTGCAGCCTTCCAAACCCCCTCATAACACCGGGACAACCCTCGGCTAACTTTGCATTTGACTCCATTAACTCTCGAAGAGATTCTTTGTAATCAACCGCCATTACCATTTCCCCCTTAACATAAAATTAATTTTTATCTTTTTTAAAACAAAAGATGAATCTTTCGATATGTTAGTACCCCTTTAATTTCCCCTTCAATCTTTTTTTTATTTTCACTTTGACAAAATTTCCTTTAATTTAATTTTTTCCCGGCTTATCCCTTGCATCGAGCTATAAACATGAGCAAACCCTTTTTATTGATTTATTTATGCTCATATTCTATTCCTCCATTGATAATAGATTACTTTTAAATTGTTCGTATTCCCTCACTCCTGTCATTTTGTGTGTCTCATTTATGATAAATGTGGGAACATTTTCTACTTCATATTGTTCGGCTATATCCATAGCCTGAAGCAATATATCGTCAAATTTCCCCGAATCAATCTGCTCATTCATTTCATCCACATTTAATCCTATTTTAGCTGCTATTCTATTTATGATTTCTTTATCGGCTATATTTTCAAATAATTCAAAATAAGCTTTAAAAACCTCTTTCGAAAATTCATCGTATTTACCCTGAGTTTTTGCATATTCTCCCGCTAAATGTGCCCTATTGGTGTTAAAGCTTATATATTTTTTCGAAAATTTAATTCCATATGGTTCGCTAAATTTGGCTATCATCTCAAATAATTTATCTTTTCTTTGTGCTTCTTCTCCATAAAATTTAGGGATTGATTCCTTCCCCTCCAATGGTGCCTCCGGCCTTATTTCATAAGCATACCATTCGGCGTCAAATTTTATCCCTTCTTTTTTAAGCCTTTCGAATATGCTAAATCCAATATAGCAAAATGGACAAGCAAAATCGGAAAATATTTTTATATTCAACAAAACTGTCACCTCCTCGCTATAAATTTATTTAATACCAGGTATGCACGTTTAACAGAACTCTTAAAAATAGTGATCATATACTATACCTCCAAGATGATAAAAAGACAGGAACCGGGTAAAGAATAAACCCCCTCATCCTGTCACATCTCTCTTCTGCCTTCTAGCGCTTTTGCTAATGTTATCTGGTCGGCATATTCTAAATCCCCGCCCACAGGTATACCGTGGGCTATGCGCGTTACCTTAATCCCCATGGGCTTTAAAAGTTTCGATATATACATAGCTGTGGCTTCACCCTCTATGTTAGGATTTGTTGCAACAATTACCTCTTCAACCTTATCGCCGGATAAACGGGTTAACAATTCTTTAATTTTAATATCCTCCGGGCCGATTCCCTCCAATGGTGATATTGCTCCATGTAAAACATGATAGTGCCCTTTAAACTCCTTGGTTTTTTCCATGGCTACCACATCCCTCGGGTCCTCAACAACACAAATCATCATCGGGTCCCTTCTTCTATCACCGCATATATTACATATTTCCCCGTCTGTTAAATTTGTGCATATCTTGCAATACCTCACGCCCTTTTTAGCATTTACAATTGCTTCGGCAAGGCATTGCACATCTTGATTAGACATGCCTATAACATAAAATGCTAATCTTTGGGCTGTTTTTCTCCCTATGCCGGGAAGTTTTGCAAACTGCTCTATCAATTGAGCCATAGATGCCGAATAATAATTCATAATTTATATTCCTCATTCCTACAAATTAACTGCCGGTCCCTTAAAAATTAGAACAATCCGGGTATATTCATATTTCCTGTTATTTTGCCCATTTCCGAAGCCGCCATATCCTCTGCGGCACGAATAGCCTCGTTTACGGCTGCCATTATTAAATCCTGTAGCATCTCTATATCATCCGGATCTACTGCTTCCGGTTTTATTTCAATCCCCACTATTTCCTTTTTTCCCGTAATCTTAACAGAAACTGCTCCTCCCCCCGCACTGGTTTCCAATACCTTCTCTTCCAATTCTGCCTGTGTCTGTTCCATCTGTTTTTGCATTTTTTGAACCTGTTTCATCATGCTTCCCATATTTGGTTTTCCCATCCCCGGAAAACCGCCTTTTCTAGCCATTAAAGATTCCTCCTTATACTCAATAAATCTTTTTATTTTCTTTATTATATCATAAAGTTGATTATTAAAGCTAACGAAAACCCTACCGACAATAATGCTAAATCATAGTGACGAGCAGGGCCTGCCCTTTATACAGGGAAATTATCCGAACTATTAGAAAATCATTTCACTTCGTTTATTTAAAATGATATATTCCGGGAGCCTTTTCGGCAATCTTGCCACTTTTCATATTTGAATAAAACATATCACCCGTCTATTATTTCTAATATGTCAAATATTTCCCCGGGCAATATCTCCTTAAACAGTTCCACAACATCTTTTCCTTGTTCATTTTGTTCGTTTTGCTCATCTATACTGTCCGCCACAACAGTTTGATCCTCTATTACAAACGAAGGCCTCACATTTTGGCCTGTGATTTTTAAAATTATATCAGATATATATTCCTTTGTTTCTTCCTTGTCCAGCATGTCGCAATGAACCTTGAAT